>CAXAVP010000026.1:0-27056 GCA_963972175.1 uncultured Arenibacter sp. | reverse complement strand
CTTTGTAGATAACTGGAGATGGAAAGATGTACCCTTCTATGTGCGTACTGCCAAAAGGATGCCTACAAAGGTGACCGAGGTAGTTATACACTTTAAATCGCCACATCACCAGGTGTTTAAAAATGCCGATATGGGCAATAAAGATAACCAGTTGATTATCCGTATTCAGCCCGATGAAGGGATTCTTATTAAATTTGGGGTAAAGGTGCCTGGCCAAGGATTTAAAGTGGAACGTACTAATTTGGACTTTTACTATTCCAATTTGGCAGACAATAATGTCATGGATGCCTATGAGCGATTGCTATTGGATGCCATGCAAGGCGATCCAACCCTTTATGCCCGAGCCGATGAAGTGGAGGCAGCATGGGAGTTTGTAGACCCTATTTTGGACTATTGGGAGAATGGAACAGATGTAAATATTTATGGTTATTCCTCTGGGGTGTGGGGGCCAACCAATTCTGATAACCTGTTGGAAGGGGACTTAACATGGAGGAATCCAGGTGAGAACCTGGCCGATGATCCAGGATTCTGCGTTATTTCCTAACTTTTAGTGACCTTAAAAAGCTGTTATTAGGCTTAACAAGCTATAGTATTATTCATTCCGGCCTAATTAATTCTTTCAATGAAGGGGTATCATGTAGATTTGGAATATACGGATTTTAAGAGACAATATTTAAGAAGCATATTTGATATAAACAAAACGAATAATAAATGGAATTGAAAAAATTTTCGACCAAAACAGAAGTGGCCCATGGCTTTTCGGCTTATTTGGAGGAATTAATCACAAAGAATAAAACAACCCATATAGCCTTGTCCGGTGGTAGTACGCCCAAGGTGGTTTTTGATTATATGGCGGTTCATTGTAAGGACTTGGATTGGTCTACCGTTCATTTGTATTGGGGCGATGAACGTTGTGTACCCCCTTCAGATGCAGAAAGTAACTATAAAATGACCTTGGAGCATTTGTTGTCTAAAATTGATATTCCTAAGGATAATATCCATAGGGTGTTAGGAGAGGATATACCAGAATTGGAGGCAGAACGTTACGGCAAGGTTTTAGAGCAGGAACTTCCTATTGTTGAAGCATTGCCACAATTTGATTTGGTGATATTGGGCATGGGTGATGACGGGCATACGGCCTCTATTTTTCCACATGAAATAGATCTATGGCATTCCGAGAACAACTGTGAGGTAGCTATTCATCCCGATTCTGGACAACGTAGAATTACGATTACCGGAAAGGTGATAAACCATGCCAAAACGGTAGCATTTTTGGTGACCGGAGCTGCTAAATCAGAAAAAGTAAGGCTAATACTTAACAAGGAAGAGGGATATGAAAAATACCCGGCTTCCTTGGTAGCGCCAACATCCAATGATCTAATCTGGTTCCTGGACGAGGAAGCAGCTTCCGAGCTTAGCTGATAGACCCTAAATTCACTTTAACATTTTCCTTATTCAGTTTCTCTAAGTGGTCCTTCATTTGAAACTGGGACGATTCAAATTTGGAGGTTCTGGATAAGGCTTGTTTTTTTCTTTGTATACTTCTGGCAAACCTGCGTACACCCTGTTCGTCTTCAATGATAAGGCCAGGAACCGGGATACTACGTCCTTCTGTATCCTTGGCAACCATAGTAAAGTAAGAGGAGTTGCAATGCTTCTTTTTTCCGGTGGTAACATTTTCAGATTCTACCCGTACGCCAATGACCATTGAGGTGCGCCCCGTGTAGTTCACAGATGCCTTTAAGGTGATAAGTTCACCAACCTCTATGGGGTTCAAGAAATCTACTTTGTTAACAGAGGCCGTAACACAATAGCTTCTGGAATGCTTGGAGGCACAGGCGAATGCTATTTGGTCCATTAAATTTAAGATGTGTCCACCATGTACCTTGCCCCCAAAATTGGAATGGGAAGGCAACATTAATTCGGTGATGGATATTCTAGATTGTTTTGCTGATTTAAATTTTTCCATGGTTTGATTGTTAATTTAGGTGTGGGGAGGATTCTTTTTCTACCTCTGTGATGAAATACTTTGTGTCCCCTAACCAAAAGAAAGTACGGTAGCGTTCTATATAGGTCACTTTTACATAGGCCCCTTGGTATTCTTTTAATTTGGCAATTACATCGTCTTTAAGCACCGAAAAAGAGAATATCTGCGCCCCGGATATACCTTGGCTTATTTCTCCCTCCCATGTTTTAATGAGCACCCCTTTATGGCTTATCTTAATAAGTTCTCCAGAGCGGATGCCTTCACTATAGGGTACGTAATATACAAAGGCAAAATAGGCAGCTAAGAAGATTGTGAGTCCCAATAGGGTATAACTAAGAATTTTTTTCATGTTTGGATTAAAAAGGATTAGTTGATGGATAAGGGTTCCCCATGGTTGTCTTCGTCGTTGTCCTGACCTCTTTTTAAAAGGGGCTCAGGAATCGACTTTTTGGCCTTTGCGCCCATTTTTTTCAATTTTTCTATTGAGACAATGATATTGCCCCTACCGGTTACCAGTTTGTTCATGGCTCCATTGTATTCGGTTTGTGCCTCGTTCATTTTTTTTCCCATCTTGGTCAAATCCGTAACCAGACCTTCAAATTTATCATATAGGGCACCTGCCTGTCTCGCTATTTCAATTGCATTTCGCTGTTGCTTTTCATTGTTCCACATAGTGTCTATGGTACGTAAGGTAGCTAAAAGTGTAGAAGGGGTGACGATAATTATGTTTTGATCAAAAGCTTTGTTATATAAGGAATTGTCCTTGTTGACGGCAATGGCAAATGCTGGTTCAATTGGGACGAACATCAGAACAAAATCCGGACTCTCCATTTCGTAAAGGTCTTCGTATTTTTTAGAGGAGAGTTGGTCTACATGTCGTTTTAAGGAGCTTAGGTGGTCTTTTAAAAACGTATCTTTATATTCATCTTCGGCATTTACATAACGCTCATAGTCGGTTAGGGAAACCTTGGAATCTACGATCATTTTTTTGCCGTCGGGCAAATGTATAATAACATCAGGAAGCACGCGACTGCCGTCCTCGCGGGTAAAACTTTGTTGTACGGTGTATTCCCGGTCCTTTTCCAAACCGGATTTTTCTAAAACCCGTTCCAGTACCAATTCGCCCCAGTTTCCTTGCATTTTGCTATCTCCTTTGAGTGCCTTGGTAAGATTTTCGGCCTCTTGGGTAATCTTAAGATTCTGGGTCTGCAGGTTGGCCAATTGCTCCTTTAAGGCCGAATGCATACCAATACTTTCTTTTTGGCTGTCTTCTACCTTTTTTTCAAAAACCAGAATCTTTTCCTGTAATGGTGTTAAGATGTTTTTTATGTTTTCCTTGTTTTGTTCTGTGAATTTACTGCTCTTTTCTTCCAAGATTTTATTGGCCAAATTTTCAAATTCCTTCGAGAATTTTTCCTGGAGTTTTTCTACTTCATTTTTCTGCTCTTGATTCTTTAATTCCAAATTCTCCAATTGGGACTGATAGCGAACAATTTTATAGCCCAGCTGTTCCTTGTGCGACTGCAGTTGGGTGCATTGCTCTTTCGAATCACGGAGTTTTAACTTTAAGGAATCCAGGTTCATTTTTAATTGTTGCTCCCGTTCCAATAGGGCGCCCTGAGTAGATGTAGTTTGTAGGTTTTGGATATACTTCCCCAAAAAATAGCCAATTGCCAAGCCAATCAATGTAAGGGTTACATGTATAAGCAATTCATTCATCTAATATAGGTTCTTTAGGGTAAAGATAATGGATTGTGTTAAAAGAATCCCTTGTGGTTTTTTATTTCTTATTAACCCTAAAGGAAGCGGTCAGGGAATCAAAAGTAATGGTGTCTGTCGGAAAAAGGTTTTCAAAACTTTTCTTTTGGATTAAGTCATTTGGAGAGCCAAAGGTGGTTTGGTTTTTTTCCAATAACAGTATTTTGTCGCACAGCTGTATTGCAATTTCTATTTCATGGGTGGTAAACAATATGGTCTTATTGGTATGCTGGGTAATGGTTTTTAATAATTTCAAAATCTGTACCTTATGGTATAGGTCCAAATGGGAGGTAGGTTCGTCCAACATAATTAGTTGGGTGTCCTGTGCCAATGCCCTGGCAATCATAACACGTTGTAATTGACCGTCACTTAGTTCGTAGCACTTTTTATAGGTAAGGTCGGTTATCTGGACCATATTAATGGCGTCCTTAATTTTCTCTTTGTCCTTCTTGGTAAGTGTTCCTATCCAATTGGTATATGGCTGCCTACCGAGTCCTATTAATTCCCATACCGTAAGGTTTTTGGAGGCTATGGGTTCGGTAAGTACCACACTTATTTCTGAGGCTAGTTCCTTATTGGAATACTGTTCCAGTGATGTATTGTTTAGCAGTATTGTACCGGATAAGCTGGGCTGTATATTGCCCAAAGTTCTCAATAAGGTAGACTTTCCAATGCCGTTTACCCCAACAATGGAAGCCAGTTCCCCTTTAAAAAGGGTGAAATTGATATCCTTGGCAATACAGTTTTGTTGCTTTTTAACGGTATACCCTATGCTAAGGTTCTTCGTATCCAGGGCAATATGTGACGGGGTATTCTTTATTTTAAATCGTTTTTTATTGTTGCTAAGGTATAGGTTTTTGTTCGCTTTTGCTGGGTTTTCGTAGTATAAACGGCCATTCTAGATTGTCACGGGTATGGTCAAAATAATGGAATGGCCTAAAAGATCATCTTTCTATTTCTTATCAGTAGCCATATAACTACTGGCGCTCCAATAATTGAGGTAATGGCATTGATAGGGAGCACATTGGCGGAATTTGGCATTTGGGCAATGGTATCACAAACCAGCATTAAAATGGCTCCGTAGATCAATACTGCCGGAACCAATATTCTGTGGTCTGTGGTATTAAAAATTTGTCTTGTCAAATGGGGCACGGCTAAACCAATGAAGGCGATAGGGCCAGCAAAAGCGGTAATGCCACCGGCCAATAACCCGGTAGCTAGAATAATAAAAAATCGAGAACGACTCATATTCACTCCAAGGCTTTTTGCATAATTTTCTCCCAATAGCAATGCATTAAGCGACTTAATGGAAAAGATGCAGATCAAGGTTCCCAAGATTACAATGCCAAACAATAACAAAAGCTGTGGCCATGATAGGTTCCCTATGCTACCAAAGGACCAATAAATATACTGCTGTAATTTTTCGGCCGGGGAAAAATAGGAAAGCACACTTACCAAAGCGGTAGTTATGCTACCAAACATGAGGCCTATTATCAGCAGTGCCATGGTATCCTTCACCCTGGCAGCGACCAACATTACTGCCAGGAGTACTAAAAAGCTTCCCGTACTGGATGCCACTGCCAAAGAAAAGTCGTTTATAACGGCAAAGGTAAAAATACCGGAAAGTAGGGAAGAGCCCAATATCAAAACCGCGGCTCCTAAACTAGCTCCGGCACTAATGCCCAGTACGAAGGGTCCTGCCAAGGGGTTTTTAAACAAGGTCTGCATGAGCAAACCGCTCAAAGCCAATCCGCTTCCTACCAAAATGGCGGTACAGGCTTTGGGTATCCGATAGTTCCAAATAATATAGGCCCAGGTTTCTACTTCGGTCGACTTGCCAAGGATGGCATTGAGGGTTTCTTTTAGGGGTATGGCAACAGACCCTAGGCTAATATTTACCAAAAAGAAGGCTGCCATTACAAAAAGTAGGAGCAAAAAGTATATCCTATATGTATTGGAGCTGCTCACTTAGTTTAAGGGTTTAAAAAAGGTGGGATTATGATTAGGTAGTAGTTCTGGGTGAAAAATATGTATAAGGTCTTTGAGAACCAAATCGGGTCTGCTGGGGGCCAGTTCAAAATATAGTAGTCCCCCTGTTGGCCCTTTGCTATTGGCATAGGTATAAATATTTTTGCTTTTAAATGGCGCAAATTGAGTATAATGCCTATTGGCTTCTTCCAACTCGTTATAACTGCCATATTGGGAAGGGGAAACCCAGAAGTCGGCATCATAGCCTTTTTCCAGTACGCTCTCTAGGCTTAATGAAAGACTGCCGCTGGCCGTGGTATCTTTCCACAAATAATCAGCGTTGGCATCGGTTATGAATTGCGCCGCCCAACTTTTTCCTCCAGGAAGGTACCAGATATCCTTATACAGGGCACCACTCAATACGGTAGGTGTTTTTTTGGCTTTGGCAGCCAGCTCCTTGGCGTTATGATAGTTGTTGGCTATAGAACTAAAAATACTATCAGCTTTGGCTTCTTTTTTAAAGAAGGGGGCAAAAAACTTAATCCATTCCGCTTTGCCCAATGGGGTCCCTTCTGTCCAATCCCCGTTATAGGCTACTGGGATATTGGATCGCTGAATGGTTTCGTATGCTTTATTTTCATTATTGATGCTAAAACCAATTACAACATCCGGATTTATAGCAATTACCATTTCTGAATTGAGGGATTCATTTTTCCCTAGGTCACGGATTAAACCTGCATCGATCCGCTTTCTGGTTGCTGGGGAGGATATGTATTGGGTATCAGGGAACCCCACCAACTTTTCGGTTACGCCCAAGGCTTCCAAGGCAGGTATATGGGTGGTAGAGGTAACTACCATTCTATCTACCGGTACTCCTACAATGGCATCGTATTCATCTTTATTTAGAGATATGGTTGCCAAATTTTCCTTGGGTACCAGTGCATAGGTGAAATTGGTTTCAGAATTTGGCCAAGGAGAACTTATCTCCATAACGGTGAATTTGGAGAACTGTTTGATATTGAAACCACTGGCATGGTCAATTTGTACGTTTTGGGATTCAGAAACAGTGCTAACCCCTTCTTTTTTAGGTTGTTTACAGGACCAAACGGATATCAATAATAGGAAGACTACTGCTTTGTTCAAGAGATCTAGGTATTGTTTTGTATAGCCAAAAGTAGTATTAATTTATGGAATCATAATTTTTGTGAATATAACAAGGCTCCTATTTTTTAGTCCCACATTATCAATTTTTGATTACATTATTAGGGGTGCCAACAAACGCCAACCCCTGGTTTATAGGATTGTGACAATCCTGGTCCTAGATAGCTTGGAGGGCTTTATTGGGTGGATGTTTAAGACAAACCAAAAAGGGAAGCTGATACTTCCAAAAAAAAGTAGTAGTTTCGCTGCGAATTTTGGTTGCTATTCCCCAAAAGTAGGAGGATAGGATTAAAAGGGAATTCGGTGAAAATCCGAAACTGTTCCCGCAACTGTAAACTTGGTCCATTGTTTAATGGATGGTTGCCATTTCTTCAAAAACCACTGCCCTTGTACATAGGGTGGGAAGGTAAATGGTAATACGTAAGTCAGGAGACCTGCCAAATTCATCACTAAATAGAAAGGACTTTCGGGCAAAGGGTCTTCTGGGATATGGAAAAAAAACAGACCATCTTACTTTTATTGGCGCTTTTGGGCATAATGACTGTGTATTCCCAAAAGGATAGTGTTATAGTGCTGGATGAGGTTGTACTTAGCGACACCAAATTTCTACATTTTTCTAAAGGGGTCAAAGTAAGGGTCATCAGTGATTCCGTTCAACAGAAAACAGCTAGTTCCCTCACCGATTTGTTGCGGGCCAACTCCACTATCTACTTTAAGGAAAACGGCTATGGCATGGTATCATCAGCCTCGTTCAGGGGAACCAATGCACAGCAGACCGCCGTGGTCTGGAACGGTATTACCATTAATTCGCAACTCACTGGTCAGACCGATTTTAATACCATCATTCCCGAAAATTATGACCATGTGGTGGTTAGAAGTGGGGGAGGAAGCGTACAATATGGAAGTGGTGCTGTAGGGGGCAGCATTTTGTTGAACGATAGCTTTAGGTTTAATGAGGATTGGAAGAGTAAATTCTCCTTGGGTTATGGAAGCTTCAATTCTAGTCAACTTGCCTATAATACCACATATGGCAGTGATAAATTATCCTTCAATTTTGGGGTAAACCGTAAAGCTTCCGATAACGATTATAAGTATTTGGGTACGGATAAAAGGAATGAGAATGGAGCCTATGAGGTGATAAACATTAATGGTAATGCGGGTTATTTTATTAATAGAAATATGATGCTGAAAATATTCCATAACACCTTTATTGGCGACAGGGATTTTTCGGGTACCCTGACCGCTCCTGCCGATGAGAATTATAAAGATGTAAACAGTAGATCGCTATTGGAACTTAGTAGCTTTAATGAGTATAAAGTGGTTAGGATAAAGGCAGGCCATTTATATGAACGTTACCGTTACTTTCCCAATAAGGAAAGAAATGAATTTAGCTATGGAGAGGCCAATACTTTTTTGGCCAAGTACGATTACAAATATCAATGGAACAAACTTAGCCTTAATGGGATTGTTGATCTGGCTTCAATAAAGGCTACGGGATCTTCATTGGAAAAGGCCAGTAGGAACTCTGTTTCGGGTATTATTTTACTTTCCCATGATCTTTCGGATAAATTTAGCTATGGTGTAAATCTAAGGCAGGAGGTGGTAAGCGACTTTAAAAGTCCATTTCTGGTGGCTTTAAGTAGTAATTATAGTTTAAGTAACAATTATGCCCTGCAATTGAACGCTTCCAAAAACCATAGGGTGCCCACTTTTAACGACCTCTATTGGGTTGGGGCGGGGGCAAGCGGAAATTTGGAGGTGTTGCCGGAAACCTCATGGCAAGTAGATCTGGGACAGACCTATGACAAGGAAAATTATTCTTTTTCCGCGAATATGTATGCCATAAAATCTAACAATTCCATTCAATGGCGACCCAATGATCAAGGTATTTGGATGGCTCTGAATGTTCAGGAGGTGTCCCAATATGGCTTGGAGTTAGGCCTAGATTATAGTACCACATGGGAACACCATAAGTTGTTATGGGAAAATGAGTACGCCTTTACCAAGTCTGTGGACAATGCAACCAACAATCAATTGTTGTACGTGCCGCTACATACATTTAGAACCAATATAGCCTATCAATATAGGAGAATAGCATTTTTTGGCCAATTTCTTTATAATGGTTTGGTGTATACCACCACGGATGAGAGCGAAGATTTACCAGGCTATCTGGTGTCGCATATGGGGCTAGACTATCATTGGCCCAAGACCTCTAAACTTAAAGTTACAATGGGGCTGAAGGTCAATAATATATTTAATAAAAAATATCAAAATGTGGCGTATAGGCCCATGCCCAATAGAAATTTTGAACTACATATAATTACTAAATTCTAAAATTGACTAACAAATGAAAATTAAAAATGCATTTTTATCCTTGATGATCCTAGGTCTTTCCTGGTCTTGTACCAATGATGATGACGGTGGAGAGGTGCCATTGGGTGCTTACGAAAATGGAATATTGGTATCCAATGAAGGTCCTTTTAGCAACGGATCGGGAACGGTTACCTTTATATCCGATGATTTGTCCGTGGTAGACCCTGCCATATATAAAAATACGAATGGGGCAGACTTGGGAAATGTTGTGCAATCTATCGGATTTGCGGAAGACGAGGCCTTTGTCATTGCCAATGTCTCCAATAAGATAAATGTTGTAAACAGATATACTTTTGAAAAAATTGCCAGTATAGAAGAAGGATTGAACAACCCTAGGTATTTTGTTGCCGTAAACGGTAAAGGGTATGTTAGCAATTGGGGTGATACGGCAGATGAGACCGATGATTTTGTTGCTATCATAAATCTGGAAAATTATACTGTTGAAGGTTCTATTTCAGTTGCTTTGGGGCCAGAGGCTATTTTGGCCCATAACAATACCGTTTATGTTGCACATCAGGGAGCTTGGGGGCAAAACAATAAGGTTTCCGTAATCAAAACCGACTCAAATGAGGTAGTTAAAACTATTACAGTAGGGGATGTGCCAAACTCTATGCAATTGGATGCTTCCGGAAATTTGTGGGTTTTGGCTTCCGGTAAACCGGCGTATACTGAGGACGAGACTGCTGGGATGCTTTCTAAAATAAATACTACAACGAACGAGGTAGACAGTAGTTTTGAGTTCAATACCACAGAGCATCCAGGGCTATTGCAATTGGAGGGCAGTACCTTATACTACTATATGGGTGGTTCTGTCTACCATCAAAATGTATCTGCCACTTCCCTAAGTAAAGAGGTAGTTTTAAGTGAGGTTGGTTTTTATACCATGGCAGTGAGTGAAGGCCGTTTATATGGTACTGATGCCGGCGACTACGCAAGTAATGGCACCCTTACAGTATATGATTTAAGTACAAAGCTGGCCATTGAGACCCTGAATGTTGGAATTATTCCAGGAGGGGTTTATTTTAATTGATACAATAAAGGTTAGCTTATAAGGTCTGTATTCTAGTTTGAGACCTATTTAACCAAGAGTCCCCATTTTCCTGTTACAACAGGGAAATGGGGACTTAGTATTTTTCAGGTTAACTGCAATAGAATAAAAAAATCTTATTGAAAAGAAATATTTAAGGGTTTGTCCAAATACATATTGTCTTTTATTACTGTGAACATTTTGGAGTTGGACACTTCCTGTACGGGAGCTTTTACGCTAAAGTCCCTTTTAGCACTTTCTCCGGTTATCTCTTGGATTGCCCTGGCTAATAACGGTTCGTTAGGATCGCCCAAGGCCCCTAAGTTGGAGACATCTTCTTTTAGGGTTATATCCGGGGCTAGGCCAGAGGTGTAATCAGAGAACCCTGCCGAGTTTTCATTTCTGCCCATTAGGGGTTGCATGGCCCAAGAGTTATTGGGGTCTATTTTATTTTCTCTATCCGACCTATATATATAATCATTATCAATATCATCTACCATAGTGACCGAAAATTCGTTTTTGCCCCTAGTGGTTTCTCCAATGTGAATAACATCTATATAAGGTGCCAGTCCGTTCATGACCAATTCACTTGCAGAAGCAGAATTTCCTGTTGCCAATACATAAACCTTGCTCAGGTTTAAACTGTTGATACTGCTGCCTTGATCGGTCTTATCACCAAAATAGTCTTCCAGTTGGTCCTTCTTTAGCAGGGATTGTATTTTATCGTTCCATCTTTGCCTTATAAATAGTTCATCGGTATTGGTGCCATAGACCATACTGGCCAATAACCTGGAACTGTTTACAGAACCTCCGGGGTTATAGCGCAGATCCAACACCAATTCTGATACCCCGGCAGATTTAAATTGACCAAAGACATCATTCAATTGTTCATTGTAGCCACTGGTAAAACCATTATACATAAGGTAGCCAATTTTTATACCACTCCTTTCTATGGTCTTGGCCACAAGAATAGGGTTTTCCTGTAAACCTTCTTCCTTGGTCAAGGTTACCTCTTTGTCATTATCTGTTACCACAGTTCCCGATATATCGGCCATACCCAAGGTATAGGTGTCAGAATCAGGTCCAAATAAGAGGTTAATATAGGTGTCGTTCGTAAGCTTTATTCCATTGACTCTGGTAAATATATCACCTCGCGCAATATCCTTGGTGGCGGCATTTGAATTGGGAATGATATACCTCACATATCCAAATATATCAGAACTTCCCTCAAAACGTACCAATCCAAATTCCATTCCATTACTTTTGGTAACCCCTTCTAGGGCATTTACCAAGGTTTCGTAATCCTCTTCAACAAAGCTAAACCTATCTACGGCACTGCCAGACCCAACTATATTGCTATGATTGTAACAGGTTTGGTAAAAGAATTCCTCAGGATCTGGATATTTTTCCAAATAGGCCACATACTCCTCATTGGTAGTAAATCTTTCATCGCCCAGATTGGGAGCGTCGGCCTGCCAAAAGTACCATTGGTTTAGACCCTGCCACATAAAATTTTGAACTGTGGTCTCTTTTGGGTAGAGAAAAGCATTATCGTCTTTATCCGAACAGGAAAGTATGAGTGTGCATAAAAGAATACCAAAAATTTTTTTCATCTATTTTTTATTCAATGGTTATTATGGTAGTATGGCCAAACAAAGGGAATGGCAATTTAAATTTCAATAGTTAAAGCAAGAAATCCATAGCAGTACACTTTCTTACGCTAAGGAATTCAGCCCCATTAGGGTTGCGCCACTGTTTTTATTTTAATGGCAAAGGATTTTTGATATCCATAAACATATTGTCCTTGGTTTTGGTAAACATTTTAGAGCTGCTCATTATTTTTACCGGTAGGTCTACGTTAAAATCCATTTTTGCCGTTGTCCCTGTTATTTCTGCAATGGCCTTGGCCAATAGTGGTTCGTTGCTATTGCCCAGAACTCCTAAATTGGATAAATCCTCTTCCAAAAAGATATCCGGTACCAATCCAGAAGTGTAATCCGAAAATCCATTTGCATTTTCATTTCTCCCAATTAAAGGCTGTATGGCCCATTGGTTGTCCGGATTAATTTTGTCTTCCCTATTTGGGTTATATATGTTGCCGTTATCAAAGTCGTCCACGAAGGTAACGGAAAATTCGTTTTTACCGGTTGTAGTTTCTCCAATATGAACCACATCTAGATAAGGATCAAGACCGTTGATGACCAATTCACTTGCCGAGGCACTACTTGAAGTGGCAAGTATATAAACCTTGTTAAGGCTTAAAGTGTTAATTGGAGTATTGTTGTCCGTTTTGTCGGCAAAATAGCTGATAAGATCTGCATCGTTAAATTCGGACTGCAATTTCTGGTTGTAACGGGCTTTTAGGAATACCTGATCGGTTTGGGTCCCATAAATCATACTGGAGAGTAAAAGGGCCGAATTAACGGAGCCACCAGGGTTATAGCGTAGATCCAACACCAAGTCAGTAACTCCGGCCAACTTAAATTCGCCAAAGGCATCATTGAGTTCTTCATCAAATTCGTTGGTAAAGCCGTTGTACACTATATAGCCAATTTTTTTACCACTAACTTCCAATACTTTTGTTAGGTGTATCGGATTTTCAATCAGATTGGCCTCTTTGGTCAATGTTACTTCCCTATCCGTATCGCTAACAGTATTATTGGCAATTTCGGCCATGTTCAAAGTATAGGTATCGTTGTCGCCAAATAAGAGGTCTACATAATTATCAATGTTCAGTGTGGTGCCATTGACACCGGTAAAAATGTCGCCTCTTTTAATATCTTTTTTGGAAGCGTCCGAATTGGGAACAATATAGCGGACATAACCATAAACGTCATTACTGCCAGAAAACAACCCCAATCCAAATTCAACACCGTTGCTTTTGGATATGCCTGCAAAACTTTTGGTAAGTTCCTTATAATCCTCCGCATAAAAACTGAAACGATCTTCTGAGAAAAGTAATTTTTCATCATAGAACTTGCTTGGGTCTTCTTCAGATTCCAAAAAGGTCCTGTATTCTACCTCCGTATTGAAACGGGAATCCAGTAAGTCTGGAACATCGCTCTGCCAAAAATAATAGGTGTTCATGGTCTGCCACATAAAATTTTGTACGGTAACATCAATTTCTGGCTCTGGGGAGCTAACTATCTCTTCTACTTCTTGGGAGGTAAGGCTATCATCGGTCTTGCTACAACCAATAAAAAATAAACTTAATCCCAGTAAACTTAACAAATACTTCTTCATAGTTTTTTAATAACGTATTTTATCACCAAATGTGACACACAAATATCATTCCACTAAAACAATGAATGGTATGGGGAACAATTTTACTTATATACGGAATTAGTTTAGATTTGGTTTCCACAGCACTAAAATACTTACATTGTAAATAAATTGAAACATATTGTAACAAATTTCGATGTATATCGTCTTCCCATTGTAAGCCTTCCAAAGAGGGGTGCAAAACAACTAGACCAAAATGCAACAAACAGAGTTTTTAAATGTGGTTTTGCCATTTAAGGATAAACTTTTTAGGATGGCCAAGCGTTTATTGGTTTCCAGGGAAGAGGCGGAGGATGCCACCCAGGAAATTATTTTGAAATTATGGGAAAAGAAAAAGGCGATGGTTGGCTATAACAATGTTGAGGCTTATGCCATGATGATGACGAAGAATTTTTGTTTGGACCGACTAAAGTCCAAACAGGCGGGAAATCTAAAATTGGTGCATAGCAATTACAGTGATGAAAGTGTTTCCTTGCAGCGACAAGTAGAAGTTAGGGATAGTTTAGGTTGGATAGAAAGGATTATGCAAGAGTTGCCGGAACAACAAAAAATAATTTTGCAATTGAGGGATGTGGAACAATATGAATATGACGAAATATCCAAATTGTTGGAAATGAGTCCAACAGCCGTGAGGGTAGCCTTATCCAGGGCAAGAAAAACAGTTAGGGAAAAATTAATGGAAAAGGAAAATTATGGAATTGGATAAGATAGAAAAATTACTGGAAAAGTATTTTGATGCAACCGCAACGGTGGCAGAGGAGAAAATAATACGGGATTATTTTTTAAATGATGATATTCCTGCGCACCTAGAGCGGTACGCTCCCATGTTTAAATATTTTTCCAATGCGAAAGAAGAACGTTTTACCAAACGTCTTCCACTAAAGTCAGGAATCAGAAGTTATTGGAAGCGGATTTCTGTTGCAGCGGTGGTGATCATGGTATTTGGCATATATTTTGGAAGAAGCTACCAAGAACGTAAGAAAGCGGAATATGCCTATCAGGAAACCAAAAAAGCGCTGAGTCTCTTGGCAATAAACCTTGAACGCGGGACAGAGAAGGTAGCTTATTTAAGGGAGTTTGAAGAAACGAAGCAAAAAATTTACAACAAAAATTAAATTTAAAATGATGAAGAAAGGAATTATTATAGTATTAGTATCCATTTTGCCCCTAGCCGGGTTTTCCCAATCCATGTTTGATAAATATGAGGATTTGGACAATGTGAGTGCCGTAGTGGTGAACGAAAGTATGTTTAAACTATTGAGCAAGATAAATGTAGAGGTAGATGACAAGGAGGCACAGGACTTTATGGATATAGCCCAAAACCTAAAAAACTTAAAGGTTTTTATTACGGAAGATAAGGCGGTCTCGGCCGACATGCTGAAGACAATGGAGAAGTATCTAAAATCGTCTTCCTTAGAAGAGCTGATGCGGGTAAAGGACAAGGATGCCAATGTGAAGTTTTACGTCAAAAGCGGAAAGGATGAAGATCATGTAAGCGAACTGTTGATGTTTGTTACCGGTATTAAAAATGCTGAGGTGTCAATTAATGACAGAAAGATAGAAACAGTCCTATTGTCACTGACCGGGGATATTGATTTAAATAAGATAGGGTCGCTTACCCAAAAGATGAATTTGCCTCAAGAGTTAAACAAGGCGGGCAAAAACCAAAGATAGGACCTTTAGGGTAATGGGGAATTTAAATGCTCCATTACTATTATACACGAACAACATTAAAACTCGGGAGATGAAAATAATAGTCCATAAATTAATATGTCTTATACTGGTCTTGGCCGTGTTGGGCTGTAATACTACCCAAAGCCTACAACAGTATTATGTGGATAATGCCGAGAATCCAAATTTTTTGTCGGTAGATCTTCCTGTGAGTCTATTAAATTTAGACAAAGTGGAGTTGAGCAGTGACCAACACGAGGCCCTAAAATCATTAAGGAAACTCAATATATTGGCCTTTAGGGTCACTGGCAATAATAGAGTAGATTTTCAAAAAGAGAAATCAACCGTTAAGGAAATATTGAAGCATAGCAGTCTTACCCAACTGATGAAAATGAGGACCAGCTATGGCAATGCCACAGTAAACTATATGGGTGAGGACGATGCCATTGATGAGGTTGTTATTTACGGGGACAATGATGATAAGGGCTTTATGTTGGTAAGAGTGCTGGGGGAAGATATGAATCCCGCCAAGTTGGTCCAATTTATTCAGGCCCTTCAAAAATCCGATTATAAAGGGGAAGGACTGGGGCAACTACAGGAATTTATAAAGGGGTAGTGCCTAGATTTATAAGAATTAAATACCTGTGTCAATGTATTTGGCACAGGTATTTTTTTAGTGTTCTGTTATACCACATCCACAAAAGTTGGAATTTTAGCCTTTATCCGTATTATCGTTTACCACTACCTCCAGATTGTTTTTATTAAAATCCAAGGTGCGGATTGGGAATGGAATATTGATATTCTGATTGTCGAAGTTTTCTTTAATAATTTTTATAGCTTTATGGGTTGCGGCCAATTTATGTTTGTTACTGGCCATTTCTATCCAGAACCGCACAATAAAATTAATGGAACTGTCACCAAATTCGGTAAAAAAGAATTCGACCCCTTCACCATCCTTCTGAGGGAAATTCTCGGAGATCAGCTTAACAACAAGGTTCTCCACCTCTTGTAGGCTACTTTCATATCCTACACCACAGGAAACTGATATTCTACTTCTCTCGGAAATGGAATAATTGGTGAATGAGCCATCTATGAAATTGGAATTAGGTATTATAACATAATTATTATCGGGCTGACGTAGTACGATATTCCTTAGATTGATTTCGGACACAAAACCGGTATATCCATCTGATTCTATAAAGTCATCAATTCTTAATTTGGGCATAAAGGAAAGGATGAGACCGCCAAAGGTATTGTTTAATGTACCTTGAAGGGCAAGTCCAATGGCCAAACCTAAGACACCCGCACCGGCCAGGATACTAGTGAGCACTTTGTTGAGTTCCAATACTCCTAGAGCCACGAAAAAACCGAGGAGCATTATAATTACAAATGCCATCTTACTTATAATCTCCTGAACCGATTTTTGATTCACGCTCTTGCCCAGTAAATTTTTTAATACTTTTCTAATTACCCTAGCCAGGATATAGAACAATATCATCACAACAACGGCCATAATAAAATTAGGGAGTTTTAGTATGATGGCATCCAGCCATCCATCTAGTTTGTTCCATAATTTGCCAATTGCGTCTTCTATTGAGAATTCATTTTCCATTGTATACTTATTTTGATTATTCCAATATTTTATCGACCCGTTTGTCCTATCCCAAAAAATCAAATTGCATTTAAGAAAAAGACTTTATGTTGATTTTCGTATTCCGAAAATCACTGTTCATTTTAAATATTCCTTACCGGAATATAAGGACTGGACAAGGCTGAAAGATTATGATCGAAATATATAAAATAGCATGTTTATGGGTGTTTTCTATTAAGAGAATTATTAACCCAATAAATATTGTTGTGAGCCTTGTGTTATTGTGTGTTGGTTTATTGGTCCATTAATGTTGTTGGGCGATGGGATGTGTCAATAAATTTTTGTTTTGTAGTAAGCCTGCTAAATGGAATGGCAGATATTAGGAATCCTAAATGTCCTTCATTTTGTATGTTATGGGGTAGCCCTATACATGTTTGGACAACGGTAACGTAACATATAAGCAAATACCAGTACTATGGCAATCCTCGGGAATATTATTAAAAGTGCAATTCACTTAAAAGAAACCTTCGCTACGGAGAGGGATCACTGGCAGGAACAACAAGATGTACTTGCGCATCTTTTGAAGACTGCCAAGGACACTAAATTTGGTGAATATTATAAATTGGAATCTATTCTAGATTCTGATGACCAACCAAGGGTATTTACCCAAACCATCCCATATTTTGATTATGACAAAATGAATAGGGAATGGTGGCAAAAATTACATGAAGGTCAGGATAATGTTACCTGGCCGGGGCATCCAAGCTATTTTGCACTTAGCTCCGGTACCACAGGTAAAAGCAGTAAGCGTATCCCCGTTACAGATGATATGTTAGAAGCAATCAGGGCAGCTGGTCTAAAACAGGTTTTCGCATTGCACAATTTTGACCTACCACCAGAGTTTTTTGAAAAGGAAATTATGATGTTGGGAAGCTCTACCAATTTAGAGGAGCGAAATGAGCATTTGGAAGGGGAAATAAGTGGTATAAGTGCCGGTAATATCCCCTTTTGGTTCAGAAGTTACTACAAGCCAGGGGAGGAAATCGCCAAAATTGAGGACTGGGACAAAAGGGTTGCCCGTATAGCGGAACGAGCGGCAGATTGGGATATTGGAGCCTTGAGCGGCATCCCTTCGTGGATAGAACTAATGTTACAAAAAGTTATAGATCACCATCAATTGAACCATATCCATGAAATTTGGCCCAACTTAAGTGTATACACCTCCGGAGGTGTGGCTTTTGGACCTTATGAAAAAAGTTTCAATTCCCTAATGGGACATCCTATAACAGTGATAGATACCTATTTGGCCTCAGAAGGGTTTATTGCTTGCCAGATAAGGCCGGAAACCAAGGCTATGCAATTGATAACCGACAACGGAATTTATTTTGAGTTTGTACCCTTTAAACCGGAGTATATTAAACAAGATG
Source organism: uncultured Arenibacter sp. (assembly GCA_963972175.1). Lineage (GTDB taxonomy): Bacteria > Bacteroidota > Bacteroidia > Flavobacteriales > Flavobacteriaceae > Arenibacter. The sequence goes on along the minus strand of CAXAVP010000026.1, from coordinate 8,811 downwards.
GTTCTTTGGTTCCCAATGCCCCAGCCATTGCTTTAAAGGATGTGGAATTGGATACGGATTATGTACTTATTATTAGTACAGTAAGTGGTGCTTGGCGCTATTTAATTGGTGATACTATTAAGTTTACCAATGTAGAGAAAGCCGAAATACAGATCACGGGCCGAACAAAATTTTTCTTAAATACGGTGGGTTCCCAACTCTCTGTAAACAAAATGGATGATGCCATGAGGTATCTGGAAGACGCCTTTGCCACAAAAATTCCTGAATATACCATTTGTGCCAAACGATGTGAAGATGGCCAATTTTATCACTGCTGGTATCTAGGTGCGGATTTAAAAGACCCCAATAATGAGCAACTGTCAAGGGACTTGGACAATTATTTAAAGGAGGCCAATAAGAACTATAAGGTGGCCAGGAGTAAATCTTTAAAGGGAGTAAAGGTACAGGTGGTTCCTATTAACTCTTTTTACGATTGGAACGCAAAAAACAAAAAGAAAGGTGGTCAAGTAAAAATGGAACGGGTTATGAACGAAGAGAAATTTGCCGAATGGGAAAGCTTTGTGGCTACAAAAGTCAGCTCCCCTCATTAACGATCACGTTCTTCCACCATTACCATAATTTCTTCGGGAGACAAATAATATTTTTTAATTCGGTCCTTATAGGAAACGGCAATGTCTGCATGGTTCAATATAAACTCCTTGGTGGCCAAAATATATTTTTCCATTCCATGGGCAACAGCATAAGTGTCCGCAGCACGTTCCGCTTCCGCGATAAAACGCTCGGAGATAAGGTATTTTAATCCAAACCATATTAAGTTGGACTTACTCCTGTTCTGGTAGTCCATGACATGGCCCAACTCATGACCAATCCACCCTATCAATATATTGGAAGGAATATCCTTAGTAGTAAATTCTTTATCCGAAATTTTAAAAGACTCACTTATCAGTATTACATAGCTCCTATTACGCCTATATTTAAAGAAACTACCAAAAGAAGGTCGCGCTTGCATGGTAGATTTTTTAATGTTTTTCTTAAACCTAAATTCAATTTGGCTTTTAGATAATTCTGGATAAAAAGAAAGGGCTTTTTGTGCTTCGTAGCTTATGGATTCGGGTATTTCATGTTGTGCGTTCATAAATAATACCGTAGCGAATGCCAGGGTGTATAGTAGGGTTTTAGTATTAATTAAATGCATGTCTAATAGTAAAAATAAAAAGCAACAAACCGTAATTCATTTACAAAAATTATTCACTGTAATGTTATAATTATGAGTAACAATGGGGAGTGTACAATTAGTAAAGTTGTAATTGGTGTAGCTAGGACAGTTATGTAAAATCGTTATTAGGACGCTTTCCTATCACGGTTTTTACTAAGTATGGTAAGTTAAAAATATTACTGATATGGGTAGTCATAGATTAGCTAGGGGTGGATGTTGCCATCTTTGCCGCCCTGATAGCATCCCCTGGCCTCAGGTGTCCAAACTCTTTATCCACACATCAAGGGGAAATACTAAAACAGGGAAAGTAAATCCTAGAATAGAGCAACAACCTTATATGAAAAAAGCAATCTAGCCTATGTTTTTACATTCTAGATTGCTTTTTTATTTATAAAGGGATAGAACATTGCCCCACTAGCAAGTGGGGATATTTCCATACTTTTAAATCCCTGTGTAATTACTAGGTGTAATTTGTTTTAATTCTGCTTTAATGGCATCACTGGTCTCCAGGGTATCAATGAAATTGGCAATAGATTGTTGAGTGATCTTTTCATTGGTACGCGTCAGTCCTTTTAATGCTTCATAGGGATTGGGGTAGGCCTCACGTCTTAAAATGGTCTGAATGGCTTCGGCTACAACCGCCCAGTTATTTTCCAAATCTTGATCAAATTTCTCTTTGTTCAATAATAATTTGTTCAATCCTTTTAAGGTAGACTGAAAAGCAATGAGCGTGTGGCCAAATGGTACGCCTATGTTTCGCAGTACGGTACTGTCCGTTAAATCGCGCTGAAGTCTGGAAACCGGGAGTTTGGCAGATAAGTGCTCAAATATGGCATTGGCAATTCCCAGGTTCCCCTCAGAGTTTTCAAAATCGATTGGGTTTACCTTGTGCGGCATAGCGGACGATCCTACTTCCCCGGCTTTTATTTTTTGCTTAAAATAGTCCATGGAAACATAGGTCCAGAAATCGCGATCCAAATCAATTATTATGGTGTTGATCCGTTTAAGGCAATCAAATAATGCGGCCATATGGTCATAGTGTTCTATTTGCGTAGTGGGAAAAGAATGGTGAAGACCCAATTTTTCCTGAACAAATTTATTGCCAAAAGCCTTCCAATCTATATTGGGGTACGCTACCTTGTGTGCATTGTAATTCCCCGTAGCTCCTCCAAACTTGGCGGCACTCGGAATATCGTTCAGGAGATTAAATTGCTCTTCCAGACGAACGGTAAATACCTCCACTTCCTTACCCAATCGGGTAGGGGAGGCCGGTTGTCCATGGGTTCTGGCTAACATAGGTACAGCTTCCCACTCTTTTACCAAAGCATTGAGTTTGTTTATAACCTCTAAATAAAGAGGGACATAAACCTCGTTCATGGCTTCTTTGATAGATAAAGGGATAGCGGTATTGTTGATGTCTTGGGAAGTTAGTCCAAAATGGATAAACTCCTTGTAGGCTTCCAGTCCTAATTTATCAAAGGCTTTTTTTATAAAATACTCAACCGCCTTTACATCGTGGTTGGTAACCTTTTCTATATCCTTTATGGCCAGAGCATCCTCCTCATTAAAATCGGTGTAGATTTTTCTTAGGTCATTGAATTTTGTGGCGTCAAAACCCGACAGCTGAGGTAAGGGGATTTCGCAAAGAGCTATGAAATATTCAACTTCTACCCGTACCCTATATTTTATTAGTGCCTCCTCAGAAAAATATGGTGCCAAGGAATCAACTTTATTGCGGTATCTACCATCAATGGGGGAGATGGCGTTTAAGGTGTTTAATGACATTTTATAAAATTAGATTGATTTTGGAAAAGGGCAAAGATAGCTATAAGTTCATGAGTTTAAAAGCTAACTGAAAGATTGTTGTTTTAATTATGCCGTGGTGATACTTAGACCTTTAATTTGGCCAAGGTCATCCTTGCCCTAGCCTTATAGGCAGCACTGCCATGTTGGTATCCTTGTTCCAGTACCAGACGCAATTCTGGATGAATCCATTCAAATTTTCTTCCCAAGAGCAATAAACTGGTCATGGAATACGCTTTGGCCGCTACCTTATGCTCGCCAATGAGCCAATCAAAGCAAGCCGTTGCAATGCGTTCCAAATGATTCTCGTTTAATGCTTCACAGCTTTCACTATCATTGGAAACGAAATAGAATTTCACCAAATACTCACATATTTTGGCAATGGGCCTTACCGCTGGATCCAAGTGAACCAATCCAATGTGTTCTGTAAAAGTATCCATGTGTGGAAATAAAATGCTCAGGCGTTCTTTGGCCGAGAACTCCAATATCCAACAAGCCTTGCATGAAATGGGATCGTTTACCATAAAGGCAATTTCTATAAGGGCGCCCATATATTGAGGGTTGTCCAGTACCAAGGAGGACATGTGCTTTCTCTTTAACCTTGAATGATCAACGTAGTTCAGGGATTTGTAAAGTTCTTTTGTTGTCACGTGATACTAAGCTTAATTATGGGGCGAAGACCTTCTAATCCAATTTTTTACTTTAAACCTTTATTGAAAAGTTATAAAAGTATTAAGAATAGGCAAGTTCCCTAAGCAATTAGGCCTTGAGATAATTTTAATTATGTCTAGGTCTAAATAGTTTTAGGCTTCACTTTCAATGAGTTGGGTTACTAAGTCCGGGACACCTTTGGCTGCACTGGTTTCCATAATTGTGAGCCTGTCAAGAGCATTGGAATTTATATTAGGTTTGGGGTCCACAAAATAAATGGGTGTGTCTTGTGATACATAGTGTATTAAACTTGCGGCGGGATAAACCTGCATGGAGGTGCCTATAATGATTAAAATATTGGCTGTTTGGGTGATGGTGGCCGCTTTTTCCAATAAGGGCACTTCTTCGCCAAACCAAACTATATGGGGGCGTAGTTGATGACCATCCCTATCCGTGTCGCCAATCCGCAAATCGGTTTTCCAATCCAATATGGAATGGGGGTCTTTTATGCTCCTGGCTTTTAGCAGCTCACCGTGTAAATGGATAACGTTGGAACTTCCTGCGCGTTCGTGCAGGTCATCTACATTTTGGGTAATGATACTTACCTCAAAATAAGCTTCCAGTCCAACCAGGGCTTTGTGGGCCTCGTTGGGGGAAACGGACTGCAGTTGCCTCCTCCGCTCATTGTAGAAGTTAAGCACCAACTCTGGGTTTTTGGCAAATCCCTCCGGAGTGGCCACTTCCATTACATCATGACCTTCCCATAACCCATCCGCATCCCGAAAGGTCTTTATGCCGCTTTCGGCACTTACTCCAGCACCGGTCAAAACCACTATTTTTTTCATTTTGTAGGAATATAGTAATCTTTGTAAAAATATAATTTTTCTTTTTTACTATCTTGGAACTATGATCGATTATGAATTGCTGAAATACTTGGAGGGTTTTATCACCCCTGAAAGAAAGGCACGCTTTCTTGAAATTTTGGAGGATAGAACAAATTATATTACCGTAGCCATAGAGGACGTATACCAAATGCACAATACCAGTGCCGTAATTAGGAGCTGTGATGTTTTTGGTATTCAGCAGGCTCATTTAATTGAAGGTAAGTTTGGTAAGCGATTGGATAAGCACATAGCTATGGGGGCACAGCAATGGGTAGACATTCATAGGTATAATAGTACAACAGACTGTATTGAAACATTAAGGGGTAAGGGGTATCAGATAGTGGCCACCACCCCACATGGCGAAAATGCTTCACTTTCCAATTTTACATTTAAAGGTAAGACCGCCCTGTTTTTTGGTACCGAAAAAGAAGGACTAAGCAATGAGGTATTGAACCAGGCAGATGCACTTCTAAAAATACCTATGGTAGGTTTTACGGAGAGCTTAAACATATCCGTATCCGCTGCCATTATTCTGCATACCCTTAGCAGTCAAATGAGAAAAGAGGATTTGGATTGGAAGCTCTCGGAAAAAGAAAAATTGGAAATAAGGTTGGATTGGACCAAAAAATCGGTGCGGAGTCTGGAGGACATTTTGGGTAGATACTACGGAACAAAATGATTTTTTTAGTATATTGTAGGTAAACCAAACAAACCACTCATGACAATTTTACTTTATATAATTCTGGGATTAATTGTTTTAGTAGCCATTTTGGCCCTTGTAGCTCCTAAAGATTATAATGTATCCCGTTCCATAGAGATCGAAAGGCCCAAAAAGGAGGTTTTTGAGTACCTAAAGTACCTAAAGAAGCAACAAGAATGGTCCCCTTGGGCCAAAAGAGATCCAGATATGATTAGCAAGTTCACAGGTGTTGACGGCGAGGTAGGTGCCGTAAATTATTGGAAAGGCAATAAAGCGGTAGGAGAAGGGGAACAAGAGATTACCCAAATAGTAGAGGGAAAAAGAATTGAAGGGGAATTACGCTTTCTAAAACCCTTTAAATCTACTTCCGATTCTTATTTGGAGGTTTATGAAGCTGGCCAAGACAAGACCAAAGTAATTTGGGGGTTTAAAGGCAAGAATAAATTTCCTATGTCTATTATGATGCTTTTTATGAATATGGACAAGGCTGTTGGTAAGGATTTTGAAGAAGGATTACAAAGTTTAAAGACCATAATGGAAAAGTAGTCAAGAGTGGATAGGCAGAGCAATATGGTTGGTTGGTTTGAGATTCCCGTAAACGATATGGACAGGGCAAAAGCATTCTATGAGTCTGTATTTGCAATCAGTATTTCCATCAATGATTTGGACGGATTGCTTATGGGCTGGTTTCCCAGTGCACCGGGTAAGTCGGGCGCTATGGGCTCTTTGGTTAAACACCCAACCTATATTCCAAGTGATACCAAAGGGGCTGTACTATATTTTTCCTGCAAAGATCTCAGTGATGAATTGGCTAGGGTAGAGGAAGCTGGAGGGGTCATTCTACAGCCTAAAAAGGAAATAGGCGGGGGACATGGTTTTATGGCCTTGTTAAAAGATACAGAAGGCAATAGAATAGCCTTGCATTCCCAAAAATAGGATTTAGATATAAAAAATACTGGCCTCTGCCCTGGCACCAAAGCGTATGGGGAAAACGGTGGTCCCCACTCCTTTGGATACATACATATTAGAGATCTTGTTTTTATACCATCCTTTTACATAATTTCCGCTTCCTAAGGGCGTAAAAAAGGGCTTTCCAAAAAAAGTTATCTGCCCGCCATGGGTATGTCCGGATAATATTAGGTAGGGTTTTTGCTGCCCTGTTTGGCTTAAACGATCTATTTCTTCCCTGTAGACAGGACAATGACAAAGTATAACTGTAGTCAAAGAGGTGTCTATGTTGTTGGCAGCTCTGTTAAAATCAGGGTATCCACAAACATAATCATCAATTCCCAGAATATTTATTTTTCTACTCTTTGCTTTAAAAATATACGATTCGTTCACTAGTAAAGCGCCATTGTGATTATTGTAAATGTTTTTTAATCGATCCATATCCAAGCGCCCTGAATATTCCTTATTACCCAGAATAGCAATTTTGGGAATTCTATTATCTATAAGATTTAAGAAATCTTGTAGGACCGGAAGATATTTGTTTCGTTCCAAAGAATCCCCGGTAAAAAAAATAACATCGGGTTGTTCCTGGTTGATTCTGTCAGCAATGGAGTTATGGACAGATTTTATACTTCGTATGTGTAGGTCTGTTAGGTGAATAGCTTTTATTTTGTTTGATGGCGATTCCGAAATATCATGGGCTGTCCATTCTATAAAATAGGTTTCTAACCAGAAGGCATCAAAAACTAGAAAACTAATGGAGCCTAAAAATAATTTTAGGATAAATTGTCTTCTTTTCAATTTCATATAATTTTTATTACTATAGTTAATTAGCGCTTAAGCGGAAGGTTGCGAAATTAGGAAACATAATTAAAAACTATACTAGGAAAAAGTTAAATAGATGAAAGAAAGGCTAGATGCGTTGGAATTGGGCTACTAATCCATTATTTTTTTGACAATTCCAGCATGGCAATAGGATTGTCGTTTTCTACGGTGGTATATGTTTCGGAATAGGTGTCAAAAAGCTTTGTACCGTCTCCATTTTTTTTGTATGGCGATTAAATGTATAGGAGAAAAGAAAATTTATTTCAACTAAGCGGTAAAAGATTTACGACCGCATTGGACAGGAGTCCTAAAATGCCAGTGGTATTCTGGAAGATCTAGGCTTAGCCTATTTTTTTCGGTTTAAGACCTTAAATTCCTCATAGCAACTACTGATGGCATCTAGAATTTGCAGGTCGTTGGCAGTGGTAATAAAGGATCTTGAATAATTGCAGTTGTTAAGGATGTCCTCTATGTCTACCTTTTCCATTTGAAGGAGTTCGGTAAGGGTTTCCCTATCAAATTTGGAGGCCAACAGGTCTCTAATTTGATCGTCTTCCTTCATTTGTCTCAGTTTGCGCATTTGGTTTGGTTTTTTACCAAATAAATTACGCAATAAATCGGCAGGGTTAAGGATTGCTCCCAAGACCTTGGTAACGGCACTGGGGTTTTTGTTACCTCCCTCGTAGCCCACAGATAGACCAGAGATGCTATATTGAAAGGCGTTGTTAAGGGGTAGGTTTTTAACATCTATCTCCAAATACCCGGTAAGTGCATAAGGTCTTACAATGACTTCTTCCAACGCATAGGCCAATTCAGTTAGGGAGATTTTTGTGTCCTTAAATTTAAACATATCATTGGTAACCCTCACTTTTTGGGATTTAAACCCTAAAAAGGAGAAGAAAAGAGTGTCGTTTACCTTGGCAGAAATTTGAAACTCACCTTTTTCATTGGTAATGGTCCCTACAACTTGATTCAGGTTTACCACGTGAACGCTTTCCAATGGTTGGTCGGTTTGTGCATTGGCGACCACTGCTTTCAGCTGTTGTAATTCCGTTTCATTCTTTTCATTTTGGGAATATCCCAGGGAAATAAATAATATGAATAAGGGCAATAAATAGTTTTTCATTAAATTAATTCCAGTATTATTTTGGTAAACTAACTAAAAAAATACGCCGAAGCGTATTTTTTTAATATACAATTAACTAAAAGGAATCACTTTTTCTTTTAGATCTTCTTTTTCCAGAGTAACTGGAGGAGCCTCCCTTGGAGGCGCTTCTTTCTCTTCTTTTGCCACGGCCTCTATCTCTATCCCTATCTCTTCCGCCTCCACTTTTGTTTCTGTCGCGTCTGCCTCTACCGCCACCGCCACCGGGGTTTTTGGAGACTTCAACGTTAACAAACCTTCCGTCTACTTTAAACTCGGTAAAGGTACTTAAGATGGCTTCTGTTGCCGATGCATCGGTATTGAAGAAGGAGAAGCTGTCTTTTACATCTACCTTAAAGATATCGTCTTTCCCTAAATTAACGGTATCCCTTAGGAAATCTTTTAAGGACATCCAGTCGTATCCATCTTTTTCTCCAACGTTGATGAAATATCTAACATTACCGTCATTGGCAACTCTTCCGTTGCTATCACCACGTTTACCCCTTTCAGAGGAATCTACGGTATTTAAATCTTTGGTTTTGTTGTAATAATTATAGAAACGGGTAAATTCTACCGAGACTATTTTTTTTATCAACTCTTCCCTATCAATTCCTTGTAGTACGTCGTTTATGGCGGGGGG
>CAXAVP010000025.1:0-27308 GCA_963972175.1 uncultured Arenibacter sp. | reverse complement strand
ATCTAGAACAGCCTATAAAATTGGAATTAACGGAGGTAGATGCTTTGGGAGAAACTTCCCAAAATGTGTTATATGTGGATAAAGAAACGTTAAAATACCCCCTAATCGTTAGGAAATGTAAAAAAGGCGACTATTTTTATCCACTTGGTATGAAGGGTAGGAAAAAGGTATCTAAATTTTTTAAGGATGAAAAAATGGATGTCTTTTCAAAAGAAAACCAATGGTTGCTCTGCTCTGCCAATGATGTTGTTTGGATTATAGGAAAAAGGGCAGATGATCGATTTAAGATAACTGCCAAAACAAAAAATATTATAAAGATTAGTTTGTTGCAATGAAAAATATATTAGGAGTATTGTTATTGGTATTCAGTTTTGTGACGGGGTATTCCCAGTCCGATGATAACCCTGCAGTGTGGACCTATGAGGTACAAAAGGATTCGGATACCGAATTCACCCTTAAAATTAAGGCGGATATCCATGAAGGATGGCATATCTATTCCCAATTTACCGATGAAAACGGCTCCTTGCCCAGTGAATTTACCTTTGAAAAGGCAGGTGAGGATTATGAATTGGTAGGGACTACATCTGAAAGTGCCACGTTGACCGAATATTCGGAAATCTTTGAGGTAAATGAAACCTTTTTTAAAGATAGGGCGGTATTTACCCAAAAGATAAAACTTTTAAATCCGGAAGTTACCCAGGTATCCATTGGGCTGTTTTATCAGATATGTAAGGAGGTCTGTATTCCTAAGGACGAAGTATTCCATATATCCCTTACTGGGGAAAAGGCTGTTGTGGCAGAAGAGACGGTAGATGGGCGAAGTGCACAAATGAGTGCCGATATGGTACTCGATTTAAAGAACAAGGACCTGCTTGCTGAGACAAGGGAGGGTGCAATGGTGGAAAAATCAGGCCTATGGACCATTTTTGTATTAGGGTTCTTGGGCGGTCTAATAGCCTTGCTGACCCCCTGCGTTTTTCCAATGATACCATTGACCGTATCATTTTTTACCAAGCAGGGAGGGAATAAGTCCAAGGGAATAGCAAATGCCCTGTTGTACGGATTTTTTATAGTCTTGATCTATTTCTTGTTAAGTCTGCCTTTTCATTTATTCGATTCCGTTGACTCTCAAATTTTGAATACCATAGCCACCAATGTGTGGTTGAACCTTTTTTTCTTTATTATATTTATATTCTTTGCTTTTTCCTTTTTTGGATATTACGAGCTCACTTTGCCAAGCTCATGGGCCAATAAGATGGATTCTGCATCTTCCAAGGTAGGAGGGGCATTTGGTATCTTTTTTATGGCCGTTACCTTGGCCATTGTTTCCTTTTCCTGTACGGGTCCTATTTTAGGTGGATTGTTGGGTAGTACCGCATTGTCCGAGGGGGATGTAGCCACTAACTTGTCGGCAGGAATGATCGGTTTTGGTGTGGCCCTTGCCTTGCCTTTTGGGTTGTTTGCCTTGTTCCCGGCCTGGTTGAATTCGCTTCCTAAAAGCGGTGGATGGATGACCACGGTTAAGGTAACCCTTGGTTTTTTGGAATTGGTCTTGGCCTTTAAATTTTTGTCCAATGCGGACTTGGTTGGTAATTGGGGGTTGTTTAAACGGGAATTGTTCTTAGGGGTGTGGATACTGCTATTTATTCTGCTAACTCTTTATTTGTTCGGAATCTTTAGATTCCCACATGACGGACCTAAAAAACCGCTATCCAAGGGTAGGAAAATAGTACGTTTGGCCAGTGCAGGCTTTGCTATCTACCTAATCCTAGGGCTTACCAATATTACCAATTTAAAATTGTTGAGTGGATTTCCCCCTCCCGATTTTTACAGCCTTGTGGAAACCGAAAGCGATTGTCCCCTAGGTATAGACTGTTTTAAGGATTTTGACGAGGGCTTGGCCTATGCCAAGGAAGTTAATAAGCCTATATTGTTGGATTTTACAGGTTGGGCCTGTGTGAATTGCCGAAAAATGGAGGAAACCGTTTGGAGCGAACCGGATATATATCCAATTATCAAAGATGATTATGTACTTATTTCATTGTATATAGATGATAGAAAAGAGCTTCCTGAGGCCCAGCAATTTAGTTTTAAGTATGAGTCTGGCCGAGTGAAAAAAATAAAGACTGTGGGCGAAAAATGGGGCACTTTCCAAACTTTGAATTTTAATGCGGCCTCCCAGCCTTATTACGTGCTCTTATCCCCTGAGTTGGAAGTTTTGAACTCAGCTGTACAGTACACGGACAGGGATACCTATAAGGAATGGTTGAAAAAAGGAGTCAGTAATTTTAAACAATTGGGTCAGCTTAAATAAGCAATTGATCACTAACTTCTTTGGATATTTGCAGTGATTTGAGGAGCGAAAATAAGCCTTCCCGCTTTGTGTCCCAAATACATAAGAAATAAAAATAATGGTTAAATGAACAGAATTTTAATTTTTGCAATCGCTCTGATTATTACTTCCTGTGGGCGAATAGGCATGAACCTGCCATCCAATAGGACCAATACATCCATGGTGGAAACCTACAATCCTAGGGACCATTATAACAAGACGGAGGTGAGCATACCCATGAGGGATGGTATAGCATTGCACACTACCATATATTCGCCAAAGGATACTTCCAAAGAGTATCCCATTCTTATGTCCAGAACCCCCTATAGCTGTAGGCCCTATGGCAGCAATGCATACAAAGCTAAGATTTCCCCCAATAAGAGGATGATGAAGGAAGGCAATATAGTGGTATACCAAGATGTGCGCGGTAGGTGGAACAGTGAGGGAGTATATGACAATATGAGGCCTTATATACCCAATAAACAAGAAGGAGAGGTAGATGAGGCTTCTGATACCTATGATACAATAGAATGGTTGATAAACAATGTAAGAAACCATAATGGAAGGGTAGGGATCTGGGGTATTTCTTACCCTGGTTTTTATTCAACCTATTCTTTATTGGATGCCCATCCTGCGTTAAAAGCCGTTTCCCCACAAGCCCCGATAGGGGATTTCTTTTTTGATGATTTTCACCATAACGGAGCCTATTTGTTGAGTTATTGGAGGGCCACCGCCGTATTTGGGTATATGAAGGACAAACCCACCAGGGAAGCCTGGTATAGTTTTCCGGAATTGGGAACAAAAGACCAGTATCAATTTTTCTTGGATGCGGGTCCGCTATCCAATCTGGACGAGTATTACGGGGCCGACAATGTTTTTTGGCAACAACTTAAGGATCACCCCAATTATGATGAATTTTGGCAGAAGAGGGGCATCATACAACATTTGGAAGATATTAAACCTGCTGTAATGACCGTAGGGGGGTGGTTTGATGCCGAAGACCTTTATGGTCCGTTAAATACCTATTCGCACATTGAAGAAAACAGCAATAATTATAATACCCTGGTGATGGGGCCTTGGAGCCATGGGGATTGGTCAAAAGACAGTAAACGGCAGGCCATAGGCAATGTTTATTTTGGCGACGATATCTCCAAGTTTTATCAGGAAAATATAGAGACCAGATTTTTCAACCACTTTTTAAAAGGGGAGGGCGAAAGCAGTGGATTACCCGAAGCATATGTTTATGATACTGGCAAGAAGGAGTGGGCAACCTTTGATTCTTGGCCGCCCAAGAACACGATTAAGGAAACCTATTCCTTACAGCGAGGTCAGCGTTTGGGTAAAATGGCCACTAGGGAATATTCTTTTCAGGAATTTATCAGTGACCCCAAAAAGCCGGTTCCTTATTCTGAAGACATAAAAATGGTCTTTACCCCTAGGAAATTCATGACAGATGACCAACGCTTTGCGGCCAGAAGACCGGATGTATTGGTTTTTGAAACCGAACCTTTGAAGGAGCCACTTAGCCTGGCAGGGGATATTATGGCTAAGTTAACGGTAGCAACAACGGGAACGGATGCCGATTGGGTAGTCAAGGTGATAGATGTATACCCGGCAGACCATAAGGACTACGAGGAAACCCAGGCCTATTTAAAAATGGGGAACTATCATCAAATGGTACGTAGTGAAGTGTTTAGGGGTAGGTTTAGAAATGACTTTTCCCAACCAGAACCCTTTGTGCCCAATAAGGAAACCAAGGTCAATATAAAACTTCAGGATGTCTTCCATACCTTTAAAAAGGGACATAAACTTCAGGTACAGGTACAAAGTACCATGTTCCCGTATATAGATATTAATCCCCAAACCTATGTAGATAATATATTTAAAGCCAAAGACGAGGACTTTAAAAAGCAAACACACCGCGTTTACAACACTTCATCAATAGAATTTACCGTATTGAAGGACTGAGCGTATACCTTATAAACCACTTTGCTAAAACATCAAAGTACCCACATGGGTACTTTTTTTATTTCTTTAATTACTATACCTTTAGTCAAGTGATTCATTTTTGCTTGGCCTAAAACCAGCCTTGATATTACTGCAAAATAAATTATGCTAAACCTAAAGGTGTGATAAATTTAAAGAAGGTTTTTTGGATAGTATTGGGAATTGTAGCTGTCCTGTGTATTTGTATAGGGCTTTTTATCTATTCCCTTAGTCCCAACTATGATGGAAAGCGTGAATTACTAGGATTGGAGGAAAAAGTAGAAGTGTATTTTGATACCTATGGGGTGCCACATATTTACGCCGAAACGGAAGAAGATGCCTTTAGAAGTCTGGGCTATGTACACGCCCAGGACAGATTATGGCAAATGGAGTTGATGCGCAGAATAGGTAAGGGGCAGTTGTCAGAAGTGTTTGGGAAGGATATGGTGAAAACCGATAAATTTTTTTTGGCCCTGGGAATAGATGATACTTCGGTGGCAACGGTTGATTCCTTGGACCTAAATGCGCCTGCGGTGAAACTGTCCCAGGCCTATTTGGAAGGGATTAACCAATTTATAAAAGAAGGCCCTACGCCAATAGAATTCTATTTAACAGGCTTGGAAAAAAGCGAGTTTTTACTCAAGGATATATACAATATACTGGGCTATATGGCCTTTGATTTTGCCATGGCCCATAAAACGGATCCGTTGCTCACCAATATTAAGGATAAATTGGGCATGGAATATCTAAAGGATTTACAGATAGAGGCCGATTCTGCGGCCAGTACCATTAAATCCTATAACCCATTGCCACAGGATACCTTAGGGAACCAACTGTCCAGTTTAATCTCTGAAGTATTAAAGAAGGTCCCGGTACCGCAACTGGAAGGGAGCAACAGTTGGGTTATAGGTCCCCAAAAGACCAAGAACGGTAAGGTTATTTTTGCCAATGATCCGCATATTGGCTTTGCACAGCCATCGGTATGGTACGAGGCCCATATCAGTACCCCATCGTACGAAAAATACGGTTATCATTTGGCTGGTGTTCCCTTTCCCATACTGGGGCATGACAGGAAAATGGCCTATGGATTAACCATGTTCCAGAACGATGATGTGGACTTCTACTACGAGGAGGAAGACCCAGAGGACCCCAGCTCTTATAAGACGCCCTTAGGTTGGGAAAAGTATGAAACCGTAAACAAGACTATCAAGGTAAAAGGCGGGGAAGAGGTCGCTTTTAGTTTTAAGAAATCCAAACACGGCCCCTTAATGAACGGTATTGCAGATCAGCTCCCCCAATCTAGGCCCATAGCCATGTCTTGGGTGTATACCAAGGCAAAGAATAGGTTACTTCATGCGCTGTATAATATGTGCCAAGCCCAAAATCTTCCAGATTTCCAGGCTTCCCTGACCGATATCCATGCTCCCGGTCTTAACGTTATGTACGGGGATGCCATGGGCAATATTGCCTGGTTTGCTACCGCAAAATTGTATCAAATGCCAGATAGTACCCATACCAAATTTATTATGGATGGTAGCAAGGGGAAGGATGAACCTATTCGTTATTTGGACTTTTCCGAAAACCCAAGATCTGTTAATCCTCCGGACCACTATGTATATTCGGCCAACACTCAACCAGATTCCATTAACGGTAGTATTTATCCTGGTTATTATTTACCGGACAATAGAGCCAAACGGATTAAATCACTTCTAGATCCAAAAGACGATTGGAGTCAAAAGGACGTAGAACAAATGCTTTTGGATGTCACTTCAAAAGTAAATGCCACGGTGGTGACCCAATTGGCAAAATGGATCGATGTTGCCCAGATGTCCCCGGGACAAATTGCAGTAATGGATAAACTGAACAGCTGGGATGGGGATAATCAACTCAATCAGATAGAACCAACCATATATCACCGTTGGATCTATTTCTTACTAAAAAATACATTTGAGGACGAATTGGGATCCAATCTGTTTGGGCAGATGTTGGATACCCACTTTCATAAACGTATGATTGGCCCAATGGCGGCAAAAGAGCATTCGCCCTGGTGGGATAATGTACATACCAAGGACAGTGTGGAAACAAAGGAGGAAAGGGTGAACCTATCCTTTCAGATGGCTTACAAATCCTTGGAAGAGGACTTTGGAGCAGATTATAACAAATGGACCTGGAACAAAGTACATATCTTGGAACACGCACATCCTTTTGGGCAAATGAAAACCCTACGTTCCCTTTTCAATGTAGGCCCTTTCCCGGTTTCCGGTACCCGGGAGGTGATCAATAATATGTACTTTCCCTATGATGAGTCCGGTTATTACCGTGTTTCATCCGGTCCCTCAACAAGAAGGGTAATCAACTTTTCGCATATAGACAGTAGCAGTAGTATACTTCCTACCGGCCAATCTGGCAATCCGTTTAGTAAACATTATAGGGATCAGGCCGAAATGTACAATAATGGGGAATTTAGAAAGATGTTGATGAACAAAGAGGAAATTCTTCGCACTCAGAAGTCGCTTCTACTCCTGGAACCTGTGAAGTGATAGGAATAAGAATACACAACTAAGCTAAGAAACAGATCTTATGGCCCTGAAATCGGATCCTTATTTGGTAAGGGGTTTCCGTCATTGTTGGTTCATATATATATCTTCTTGAAAAAAGCGAGGTACTTTGACTCTAATTACCCATAAATTAGCATGTTAGCAGTACTAAATATTTATTTTATTTACTTACATTTAGGTAAATTATAGGTAAATGCTTACAAAAGTTTATGGGAGTGCCGTTTTTGGCGTGGAAGCTACCACCATTATTGTGGAGGTAAATATCAATAAAGGTATAGGTTACCATTTGGTAGGATTGCCAGACAATGCCATTAAGGAGAGCAATTACCGTATTGCGGCAGCCCTTCAAAACAATGGTTATAAAATTCCCGGTAAAAAAATTACCATTAATATGGCTCCGGCCGACCTTAGAAAGGAGGGTTCTGCCTATGATCTTACCTTGGCACTGGGAATTTTGGCTGCTTCCAGCCAAATTAAATCCGATGCCATAGAAAAGTATATTATTATGGGAGAACTCTCACTAGATGGCAGTGTACAGCCTATAAAAGGAGCATTGCCCATAGCTATCAAAGCTCAGGAAGAAGGGTTTAAAGGTTTTATACTGCCCCTGGAAAATGCCAAAGAGGCGGCAATTGTAGACGATTTGGAGGTATATGGAATAGCAAATATTAAAGAGGTCATCGATTTCTTTGACAAGGGTATTCCCTTGGAGCAGACTATTATAGACACCCGAAAGGAATTCTATAAAAGCCTGGATTTTCCAGAGTTCGATTTTTCGGATGTTAAAGGGCAGGAGAGCATCAAACGCTGTATGGAAATAGCCGCTGCAGGCGGACATAACATTATTTTGATAGGCCCTCCCGGTGCGGGAAAGACCATGTTGGCCAAGCGCCTACCTTCTATTTTGCCACCTATGACACTGCATGAAGCTTTGGAGACTACTAAGATTCACTCTGTGGTGGGCAAGATCAAAAATATGGGACTTATGAACCAAAGGCCGTTTCGCAGTCCCCACCACACCATATCGGACGTCGCCCTCGTGGGAGGTGGCGCCTACCCACAGCCAGGAGAAATATCGCTGTCCCATAACGGAGTATTGTTCCTGGATGAACTGCCCGAGTTTAAAAGAGGAGTATTGGAAGTGATGAGACAACCCTTGGAAGATAGGGAAGTAACCATATCCAGGGCGCGATTTACAGTGACTTACCCCAGTAGTTTTATGTTGGTGGCCAGTATGAATCCCAGTCCAGGAGGTTATTTTAACGACCCCGATGCTCCTGTGACCTCCTCGCCAGCAGAGATGCAGCGGTATTTGAGCAAGATTTCCGGCCCTTTGCTAGATCGTATCGATATCCATATAGAAGTGACCCCGGTACCCTTTGAAAAGCTGTCAGAGGATAGGAAGGGAGAGAGTAGCGTGGAAATCAGGAAACGGGTCACTGCCGCCAGGGAAATACAGACCCGACGTTTTGCGGAGTTGGAAAATGTGCATTATAATGCCCAAATGAATACCAAGCAGATCAGAAACTATTGCAGGATGGACGAGACCTCCAAAGAACTGCTCAAAAACGCCATGGAACGCCTAAACCTATCGGCAAGGGCCTATGATAGAATATTAAAAGTGGCCAGGACCATAGCCGACTTGGACAATGCCACGGATGTTAGCGGCAGCCATATAGGAGAGGCCATACAGTACCGATCCTTGGATCGAGAGGGTTGGTTGGGGTAAAATGATAAAATACAATGACAATGCTAGCTCCATATGTTGGGGCACGAGCCTGCCTCGCCGTCAGGTAGGCGGGACGCCTGTCTGCCGACTAAGGCAGGCTTGCGCCAGCGGAGGGGCACGGATAACTAGTTGGATTGTTATTATTAAAATATCTCCTATTCCAAATATCTCTATTCATTCTTTATAATAATATCTTCTTCAATTAGCTTGGGCAATTACTTTACTTTAAAAGTAAAATTATAAGTCTGAGAATTATCATTGACAATCTCCACAGTTAAATTCTCTAT
Source organism: uncultured Arenibacter sp. (assembly GCA_963972175.1). Classification (GTDB taxonomy): domain Bacteria; phylum Bacteroidota; class Bacteroidia; order Flavobacteriales; family Flavobacteriaceae; genus Arenibacter. The sequence goes on along the minus strand of CAXAVP010000025.1, from coordinate 18,416 downwards.
TTCCTTTTCAAGAATTGAATAATGTTTGTTTAACGTCAATATGGCTATCAAGCTACTTTTGTTACCCTCATTAGATATGTCTGTTATTAACGGATGCTCCTCAAACTGTTCGACTGAAAATTTCTCTAAAAAATTGATATAAATATTTTGAAGTTCTAAATCTATATTGATCAGGTTTAAAAAGTCATTATAAGCCTTCTCTAATTTTTTTATATTTTTTAACCTGCCATCTATCTCCTTGAAATAAGTTGTTAATATAGTCCTAATGCGTGGGATAAGAAGCTTCTTGTAATAATCCAAATCTGGATTTTCTGCAATTAGTTCTATTAAATTATAATTTTCAAAAAAGTAAGAACTTAAATAATCATAAGTCTTCCCCTTATATATGGGGTCCAATTCCCTTATATGTTTTACGGCAAAATATTCTTGTAAACTTCTATGGGCAAAAGAATAATAGACTCCATCATTAAACCAAATACAAACTGTTTCTAAAGCATCTTTGGTAAAAAGTGAACTCTCTATATTGGGATATTTCCTATTTATCTCAGAAAATATTCGGCTTATATCATCATCCTTAAAAACAAAAAGGCTCTGAAAATAAGATATATAAGAAAATAGTTCTAGAACCTTTCTAAATACATCCTCTGAAAGATTTGAATAAAACTCCGCTTTAAAATTGACCTTGGTAATGCTATTGTGTTTTTCATATAGGGTTTGGAAAACCTTTTCATAAAAAAGTGATTTCTTCTTGGGAAGGGTGGGATGATACTCAAATGTTACAATAAATAGGGATAATAGTAAAGGATTCTCAAGATAAGACAAGTATGATTTGTTTACCTCTTTCCTTTTCTCTAGTAAAACTTGGTCCCTTATATATAGTTTATCCTTTAAAAGTTTGGTGATAAGCTTATCTTGTTCTTCCTCATTAAGACCTTTTATCAGGTAATTTACAAACGACCTTAGTGATTCACTATTTGCATAAGGTCTCGATGTAGTCAAATAATAATTCCTCTCAAATTTTTGTGCTATCTTTTGGATATCTGAAGTTGCTTTCTCAAGTACACTAGTACTTAATTCGTCATATCCATCAAAGACGAATAAAAAACCTCCCTGAAAAAGCATTTTCTCAATGATGTTTTCCTTTTTCCCTATTCTATAGTAGTTGAAAATTTCGTGTGAAATAAATTTAATCAAGTCCCCATTGTATTCAGGTCTATTTAATTCCCTAAGTTCAATTAGTAAAGGGATTGCGAATTTTGATTTTATGGAATTTATTATAACGTGTTTTACTAAAGTGGATTTTCCACTTCCTGCCGTTCCAATAATTGTAATGTTTTTGGATTCAGAAAATAGCGAGTGGCAACTCTCTGTTTTGATAGTCTTTTTTTCATCCTCTTTCCTATTTGGAAAAGTTTCAATATTTAAAGGAATATAGAAATCATATAGAGGTACTGGTCTTGACCTATGGAAAAAAGATTTGGTATAATAAGTGTTTTTGTAAAGTGATGTTTCATATTCTATAATCCTGTTAGTAGCAGCGTGTACAATATTATCAGTTAGTTCTCCAAATATTTCCTTAAATAGGCCACCTACGAGTAGTTCCGTTTCTTGAATAAGGGTTTGCTTCATTTATTTTTGTTATAATATTTACTCTGTGTAAAGTCATCCGATTCTAGATATTTTCGAGATTTGGGATTCTATAGTGTTCCAGTTTTAGTATCAAATATTAAAAAAGGCCCTTCTCTAAAAACACATCTTCCACTAGACGAATAGTTATATAATATCAATAATGACAATACACTTATACAAGCAACAATTATTGTATTAATATTTTGATAATCAGTTATTTGTTTCAGTTGTTTATTCGCTATCAATTTAATAATAAATACAAACGGACTATAATAAAAAGAAAAAAAATATAAAAGTTATTTGTAATCACCCCCAGATTATATACCATTACAGACGTCGCCCTCGTCGGTGGCGGAGCCTACCCACAGCCAGGAGAAATATCGCTGTCCCATAACGGAGTTTTGTTTTAGGATGAATTGCCCTGCGCTGGGGCAAGCCTGCCTTTGACCGCCAACAGAAAGGGCAGCAGCCACAAATCTGTCAAAGCTTTATAATCACTGCACAACCTTTAAGGTAGAATAGCCTAAACTGCCTTTCTCCAACTTAATCTGCGTGGTTATACGTTCTTTTAAGGCACTTACGTGCGATATGACACCCACCGATTTGTCCCCTTCATTTTGCATTTTCTCCAGTATGGTAATGGCCTGGTCAAGGGTTTCTGGATCCAAGGTGCCAAAACCTTCATCTATAAAAAGCGATTCTATCCTTACATTTTTGGCGGCAATATCCGATAGCGCAAAGGCCATGGCCAAACTTACCAAAAATGTCTCCCCGCCCGATAAGGTGCGTACAGAACGCCGGACGTTGCCCATATAGTTATCATAAATCTTGAGCGTATCACTTTTTTCGGCCTCATTGGCCGTAGGAATATCCAATAGATAGCGATCGCTGAATTCCGCTAAACGCCTGTTGGCATGCCCGATAAGCTGTTCCAAGGTAAGGTCTTGTACAAAGTTGGAGAACTTGTTGCCCGTGGCATCACCTATTAAATCGTTCATGGTTTTCCAAAGCGATAGATCCTTCTTTAGGAGGTTTATCTGTTCCTGTACTTTCCGCTGGCGAAGCTTGGCCTTTTCATCGTCCTCCAGACTTTGGGTGATTTTTCCGATTTGTACGGAAAGCGCATCCCAATTGGCTTTGGCCTCGTTAAATAGGGTTGTTAAAGCTTCCAACGAACGTTCAGGGCTGTCCTTTGGCGTTAATTCCGATACCAACTTCTTTAAAGAATTTTCCTTTTCAGATAGGCGTGTATTAAGCTCTTTGAGATCATTTTCGCGCTTTCTAATTTTACTGGCCCGATCTTCCGAAAGAATGCCAGAACGCAGCGCTTTGATGCTTTCCAATTGTTCTTTTAAAAGAATACTGTTTAGGGCTTCTTCTTTTTTTGCCTTACTGTCCAAATGAGCTTCCAGTTTTTTTACAAGCCCTTTTAGTTGCTCTTCAAGGGATGAAATGGTGGTAAGGGACCGTGTAATGGAGGAAGATAGAACATTGACCCTTCCATTGATATCCGGTCCGTTGTACAGAGCGGTCCGTTCCTTATGAATGGAATTATAGGTTGTCAAGGCCAAATCCCACTGCTTTAATGCTGTTTCCATATCTTTTAAAATGGTAGCTGCCTGAAACGCCTGTTTCGACTTTTCCATTTTTAGAATCCGACGGTTTAGAAGAAGTCGATTTGCTGTTAGCGTTTCCAAATCATCCTTGTAATTCCATTCTAATTGGTTGGCTAGTTTACCCAGTGATTCCAAATGCCCATCCTTCTCTTCTATAAGGGTTTTAAGAGTGGTATTTAGGTCTGTTATTTCCTTGGTTTGGTATTTGTTTTTAGCCCGTAGGGAGGTAAGGTAGTCCGACTTTGTTTGGAGCGATTTCTTTTTTTCTTTTAGTAGTTCTTCCTTGGTGTCAAAATAAGGTTCATCCGTAGCATAAGGGTGATGTAGGGAACCACAGAGCGGACAAGGCTGCTCCGGGTCTAACTGCAAACGATATTCCGCTAAGTTTTGATGTTTTCGCTGTTGCGCCAAGGTGTGCTCCAGAACTTCCACTTCCTTTGTTTCTTTGGCTACTTCTTTTTCCAAAGTAGCTATGCTGCCGTTATCTTTCTCCAATTGTTCCTTGGCTTCCTTGAGTTTGTTAGTTTGGGTCTCCAGGGTCTTTTGCACCCTGGTAGATAGCTCTTTAGTGGCCAGTAATTCGCCCGCTTTTTCATTTAAACTGCGCCATTTGTCCAATTCCCCATTTAAATGTTGCAGTGAATTTGCACCGGCAGCTGCTATGGTTTCCCGAACTGTTCTTCCAAAAGTTTCCAATTGGGGCTTAAATACAGCGGGATTGTCTGCCAAAGGGAGCTGATACCCCAACTGATTTACATTCCTTACATAGGTGGTAAGGGTAGCTTGATACTGTGAGGCTTCACTCTGTTTCTTTTTTTCTTCCGATTGAAGTTGGACAATTTTATCGCGGAAAGCTTCCAATTTCTCGTTGGCAGCGCTAATAGCTATCTTTTTCTTTAGTAGTGATGCAACAGCATCCAAATAGGTTTTAAGTTGTAAGGTTGCTTCTGATTTAGATTTTTCAAGTTTCTCGTGCTCTTCTTTAAGTTGGTTTATTTGAAGGCATACAGCGTCATAATCTGTTAGGGGAGCACTGTATTTTGCCAGTTTATCGTGCAGTTCCAACTCGGATTTAAAAGGGATAAAGATATCCCAATCCTTTTTTAGTTGAATTTGTTGGGCCTGTAATTCTTTTTGTTCCGCTTGCTTTTTCTGAAGCTCCTTTCTGATAGTTATTTTTTCCGCGGCAATTTGATAGGCCTTTTCGGTTTTAGGCTTTGCCTGTGTCAAGGATTTAAGCTGCGTTTTCTTTTCAGCTATTTGCTCAGCTGTTAGCAGTTCAATGGTTTCCAAGCCAGCCTCTTTAAGGGCTATGTCCTTTTCTACCTGTTTGTAACGGAAATAGACCGCCTTTCCTATTTCACGATAGGAACGGGCCCCGGTTATGTCCTCCAATAACTTATTGCGTTCGTTTCGTGGGGCTTGTAGCAATTTACTGAATTCACCTTGCGACAGTACCATGGCCTTTACAAATTGCTCATAACTAAGGCCAATGAGCTCCCTATTTTTGTCCGGTGTCTTGGTCCCCGTTTCTAGGATCTGTTGGGTAGCCACTTCTACCAATTCCTGTTTACGGGCGTTTAAATTATTATTTCTATTACGTTCTATGGACCAGTGGCTGCGATAATCCTTGCCATTAACTCGATATTCTACCTCGGCATAACAACTCTTCATATTACGGGTCATAATGCCCCCATCATCCTCCAATATAGTATTGCTCACTGCCTTGTCTACCCTAGCAATCCTATTGTAAAGGGCCAGGGTAATTACATCCAATAAAGTTGACTTACCAGACCCGGTAGGTCCCGTAATAGCAAATAGGCCTGCTTCGGCCAGGATACCGTTACCAAAATCTACTTGGTGCTCCCCTTTTAGGGAATGAATGTTTTCAAATCTAATTTTTAGAATTTTCATGGACTATAATTTCAATTCCTCCAAAATTTCGCGAAAGGCATTTTTTAAATCCGCTGTATTTTCCAAGTTGGTCTGTAGTTCCAGTTTTTTTTCAAACATCTGCATAGGGGTCACATCCGCTACATCGGTACCCACGGCAAAGGCATCACTGGCGCCTCTAACCATGCTTTTAAAAATAAGTCGCGATTTTACAATTTCGATATTCGTATTGTTCTCGGAATTGATAAGCGCATCAAAAGCTTGGCGCCGCTCCAAACTTTCGTTCTCCTCCGTTACGATTATCTCCGCTAGTGAGGTCAGTGTGGTTTTTTCCGAATAAGCATTTAATTTTTGCGCCACCTCTTGAAGGTTCCCCTCAAAAGTTACTAAGTTTCTATGTTTGGGAACGGGAACAAGGTCTACCTTGGAAATGCTATTGTTTTCTACGGTAATCACATTGATTTGCTTACGATCTTCTTTTTCGGAAAAGCTAAGCGGGATAGGAGAGCCACAATAATGTATGTTTTGTACTTGCGAAATAACTTGTGGTTTGTGAATATGGCCAAGGGCCACATAATGTGGGGTATCACCAAACATATTGGCCTCTATACCAGCTTGGTTGCCAATCTGAATATCGCGCTCGCTCTCTGAAAGTTCACTGCCCTGCACATATAAATGCCCCATTACTATAAAGACCTCATTGGCATAATACTTACTGTAGTGCGCATTTACGTTCGAAAAATAAGTACGTAGCCCAGATTTTATTTGTTCAATTTTAGTGGCATATGTTTCCCCGGCGACCGACTTGCGAATATCACGGTCCTTAAGGAATGGAATAGTGGCCACCACTATTTTTTCGTTATTCTTTCCTACAGTCACAAACATATCGGTCAACTCCTCTGTAGCTCCCCCCGTAACACTGATATCAAATGCTTTAAGGAGTTCTGCAGGGGCATTTAATACTGTAGGGGAGTCGTGGTTTCCACCGGTAAGTATTATTTTGCAATCTAGGCTAATAAGATTTTTTAAAAGATCGTAGTATTGTTTATAGGCTGCTTGGGAAGGATTGGCCTGATCAAAAATATCGCCAGATACCAATAAGACATCAATATTTTCAGTTTTTATATACGCAATGAGCCAAGCAAAAAATAAATCTAGATCTTCGCTAAGATCATATTTATGAAGTTGTTTTCCGATATGCCAGTCGGAAGTATGAAGGATTTTCATGCAGTTGGATTATTATGAATTGTAAAATTACAAGAAAATAGTCCAACGTCTAATACTTATGGTTTATAGTAGGTAGTTATTTTTCATCCAAAAATGATGTCATTGGGTTATAGAATCTTTTACAGCAATGATCCCCCTTGCAGTCGACTATAAACCTAGGCATTTATGCTGAGCCCTCCCTTAAGCTATATTCGCATTGATCTTTTAAAGTGATGGCTCGGGATTGTTGTTATTTTTAGTAATTAGGAAGAGGAAACCTTGGATTCTTAGCTATTATTAATGCATACCCCTCTGTTTCCCAAAGTAACTAGAATTAGAATTTAATTAGTGAATATCCTTCAGATTGATAGATAGTCAACACCGTCATGGCAGATAAGGCCAATTTAATTTCGGGCATAATTTCGGACTTTGAAATATCCGAATATGCTGCTGATTGGCCACAGATGTACATGTCTACCCCGTGTTCGGATAAGAGGGAAACTATGCGCGTAGGTCTACAGTAAAAAGACTTAGGGGGCCATATGACAGGTATTCACGCATAAATGGCCTATAGTGGCTGATTGGTATTTTTATCCGTATTGGAAGCAATCTGTGCGGCTTGTCTACCATATACCTTATTCACAATTTTGAAGAGGTCAGGAATAACAGTTTTTGCTAATTTGCTTGTATTGTTTAGGAGTACACAGATTCCTAGTTCATTCTCTGGATAAATGGCAATTTCATTTCTAAAATTATTTACACTGCCGCCATGATGCCAAATTGTTTTTTCCCTATTGGACCCATTGTCCAAATATTTGTGTATCCTCCATCCAAAGGCATAATAGGAGGATTTATGTCCGGGCCATTTTTGGTAATATTTTCTACTTCCTTTTATTTCGATAAAGGGGGTAAATATCTCTATTAAGTCGGTCTTGTCCATTATTTCCGGATTGTATCCCATTAAAAAACGCATCCATTTTGCCATATCCACGGCACTGGCGTTTATCCCTCCTGCCGCAATAGCATTAAAATATCTATTGGACAATGGTATGGTTTTAAAGCCTCTTCCTCTACGAATATGCGGTAGGGCAACATTTTCTGTTTTAACCAGGGTATCGTAGTCCATGGTAGTAGAGCACATACCCAAGGGATTGAACAATCTATTGGTCAAGGCGGTTTTCAATTCTTGTCCCGTAGCCCTATGTACCATTTCACCACAAAGGGCGAACATGGCATTTTGATAGCTGTACATGGATCCTGGTTCGCTAATGGGGGTCACTTCCTTAAATCGTTCGGCAATATCCGATAAGGGCAAACCGGCCTCAATGAGATTGGTGTAGCTATGGTAGGGAGTTCCAGAGGTGTGAGAAAGAATATTGGCAAGGGTTATTTTTTCTGTATTGATTTTATCCCCAAATTGAAATCCCGGTATAAAATCACTTACCTTGTCATTCCAATGCAATGTGCCTTCCTGTTTTAAATTTGCAGCCAATACCCCTGCAAACCCCTTGGATAATGATCCCAGTCTAAATACAGTACCGCCATCTACGGCTTCCCTGGAATTAAAATTTCTTTTACCAAATCCCTCTGTCAGCACTATGGAGTCCTGTTTTACGATGCTTACCCCTGCACCAACGATATCCCCGGCAGCAATGGCTTTATCAAAATAGGTCTTCACGGCTGCACTCAATTCCTGCTGATGGGTTCTATACAGATATGCCTCATGCTTGCTTGCTAATTCTTCTTTTTTATCAATGGCTGGAATGTCCTTCTTGGGTGACGATTCCTCTTTTAGGTAAAAACTTTTTAGTCCAATGACAATGAGCGTTAATATTACAAGCGAAGCGCCTATCCGGAATGTACTTCTCTGCATAGGAAGATTGAGTTAAATTTGGGTATAAAATGATAAATATAAGATGATATGCTTAAATAACGGATGAAATGCATTATTTCTTATGTTAATCTTTTTTTTAACACTCTGCCGATTGGTTATTATGGTGCTGATTCTAGGTTAGTTGGTGATTTTTTATCATAGTGGATGGGGTGGACTACCCTATTATAAAATACTTTGGGCCATGAACAATGGCCCATAATAAATCTATATATTGTGGTCATTGTTAAGCAAAATTAATACTTGCATTCATGAAAGATCACTACTATAAGGCCAAAGTGGAATGGACAGGAAATGAAGGAAAAGGCACCTTAAATCCTCAGTCCTACAATAGGAACCATACTATTTCCTGTAACGGAAAATACGATCTGATAAAAGCTTCATCCGATGCTGCCTTTTTGGGTGATGCCAAAAGATATAATCCAGAAGATCTGCTGGTTTCAGCTATTGCAGCCTGCCATATGCTTTGGTACCTACATCTATGTGCCATAAATAATATAGTGGTGACGGACTACACGGACAATTCGGTTGGACATATGCAGGAAACAGCCAACGGCAGTGGACAATTCAAGGAAGTTATACTTAATCCAGTAATTAAAATTACCGACCTAGGAAAGATTGAAAAAGCCACTGAGTTACACGGGGAAGCCAATAAGATGTGTTTTATAGCCAATTCCTGTAATTTTGCTATAAAACACCATCCAACCATTACTGCAGAACAACAATAAGCTACCTTTACGAGGCCAACAAAAGAGACCAATTGAAGATTAAATAAACAGAATGAGCCAAAGAAAGTTAATAGTATCTCTCCTAGTATTTGGGGTCATATTTTGGAGCAAGGCCCAAGAAAAAGATCAAAGAACCCAATTTTTTCCAAAATCTGAATTGAGGGTACAACAACTGCCAAAAAAGGAAAAGGTATGGGTTTTTGTTTTGGCTGGCCAATCCAATATGGCAGGAAGGGGACAGGTAGAACCCATGGATACGATTCCAGACCCCAGGGTGTTGACACTAAATAGACAGGGCAATATCATCTTGGCCAAAGAGCCATTACATTTTTATGAGCCCTCAATGGCCGGTCTGGATTGTGGTCTTGCCCTTGGAAAGGCCATGCTAAAAAAAATTCCGGACAGCATATTTGTTTTGGTGATTCCCACGGCGGTAGGAGGGAGTTCCATTTCCCAATGGTTAGAGGGTAAAGAGCACAGACAAGTAAACCTGTTGAGTAATTTTAAGGAGAAGGTAGAACAAGGAAAACGATTTGGAATTATAAAAGGGATTTTTTGGCACCAAGGTGAAAGCGATGCAAAGCCAGAAACTGCTTCCTTGTATGAGGATAGACTACGTAAACTGTTTACCATTTTTAGGGAGATTGTTGGAAAACCAACTACTCCTATTGTAATAGGGCAACTAGGCTCTTATTCCACAAATGAATGGTGGCCCAAAATTAACGAGCAAATTAAAGCCTATGTCTCCACGGACCTCAATGCCGGACTAATTAATACCTCCGACCTGGAGCATAAAGGCGATGAAGTTCATTTTAACGCTGAGGCACAACGGACTATGGGCGAAAGATATGCCCGTGCGTACTTCAATATCCGTCAGTAAATCACCAACAAATAATTAGGTATGATCAGTGATCTACTTCGAGGTTTAAATCTTTTAGCTAAACTTTGCCAGAGATCTTATTGGCTAGGAGCAAAGGACATATAATGCCCAGGCAATGCAAAAAGCACAAAAGAGATAGAATAAAAAATCGTTTAAAGTAGTATTTTCTTTCATAAGATTTGGGTTTGAATATAAAACCCAAAAACAGCTAGAAAAGGATATGACGTCCCGCAAAAGGGGCATAAATTCGATGTCCGGATCACACTTCCGATGAAGGGTCAAAATCAACCATGAAAGTAAAATCTTACAAAACGGTATAACCTTGAAAAGCAACTGTTTATCGATGGTTTAGAAGGTTAAAAAGCATGATTTTACAGTTTTACCTCACAGTTTAGGGCGGCCGACTTGTAGATGGCCTCAACAACACGTATGTCTCGTAGGCCTTCCTCTCCCGGTACAATTAAGTCTGTACCGTCCATGATGGCCTGGGCGTCCTCATCCATTTGTTTGGCCTGTTGGTTGGGAATACTGAAGTTAATGATCTCTCCATTGGACATGCTGCCCTTATTTCCATTATAGGAGGAATGCGGTTCCATTTTTAACCACCCTTTTTCATAGTTAACCTGAAGGTGGTTCATTCTGATCCCGAAACTGGTATGGCAAGAGGCTAGGGCACCACTGGGAAACTCCAATAGGAACATCATGGTTTCTTCCACCTCATGATAAATTTCAGGTCTGGTAGTGGAGGCACGTGCCAATACGGATATGGGTTCTTCCCCTGTTGCCAATCGTGCACCTTGAAGGGCATATACTCCCATATCGCCCATGGCACCACCGCCCATTTTTTTGCTTTGTTTCCAATGGTTGCTCCTGCCATCAAAATAACCGGCGGCAGAGGTAACCATCTTAACCTTTCCAAAGGGTTTTTCCCTGCCTACCTTCATATAGGCCTGTATGTTGGGGTCATGCTGACAGCGATACCCAATTGCCAGTTTTACCTTATTGTCCTTACATGCTTTTATCATAGCCTCACATTCTGCCACCGAAGGGGCCATGGGTTTTTCGCACCACACATGTTTACCGGCCTTGGCTGCCCGTATGGCGTATTCTGCATGCATGGACGGGGGGAGTACAACATAGACCACGTCTATGTCACTGTTGTTCGCAATATCATCAAAATTTTGGTAGTTGTAAATGTTTTTGTCCTCTATGCCGTATTTGGATTTCCAGACGGGAATTTTTTCGGGACTACCCGTAACAATTCCTTTTAATTCACAATTTTGGGTCCTCTGAAGGGCAGGAGCAAGGAGGTCTGTACTGTAATACCCCAGCCCAACCAAAGCCACGCCCAATTTTTTGTTTTGTTTTTTAGAAAAAGGCAATAGTATTTGCGGGGCCAAGGTGGTTGTGGCGGCAAGCACTCCCGCTTTTTTCATAAATAGTCTTCTCTCTTTTTCCATAACTCAGTGTTTAGGAACAGAAATTACAACAAGAATTTGACAAAATCAATTTATAATTGGAATAGCGGATGATTCATACCTCTTGCAAATAAGGTTGAATAGGTTTTTTGGGATGGAAAATGATATATGCCGATTTACTACAATAGGTATTTTTATTTTTCCCTTTTCTGGAGTTTTTGGGTAAGGGTATCCTTGAAAACATAGAGGCTAACCATGATGGTTCCAAGAATAATGATAGGTACAGCGTATTCCCATTGTAAAAGTTTACCGAGACTACCTATAATAATCTCCAATATTCCAATCACCATTATGGTATTCCAAATAAGTTGGTTATTTCGGTTATTAAGGTTGTTGCTGTCTTCCTTATCGGTAATTAAGTAAGTGGTACCTTCCATTATTATCCAAATAATAAAGGCCAAGCCACCAATAATTTGAAAAGCATCGGTGAAGGATAGGTCTAGAATTTTAAAAATTCCGTCCAAAGACCAAAAGCTGACCATTACCAGTTTGGTATATTCCAAAAAACCTTTTTTTGTTTTTTTAAAGAAGCGCAGACTATATAATATGAATATAGCGCCAAGCGATAGGATAATAAGCGGACTTGCGATCTTGGGAACAAGGAGAATTTTACAAATAAACCCAATGATCAGTAGGGAAATAGCAATTCTTAAAGGAATCCTCAAAATCTTCTTTTCTGTTTTTATAACATAACTTTTAAGATTCCGGGCATTTGGTCAATGAGACTTCAATACCTTTTTAGTCCTCCAAGAAAGACATTCCCTACCTCATTCCATCACGGCCAACTAAAGTACTTTAATATTGGCTCGTAGGCCTTCCATAATGCCCAATATATTATTAACGGTTTCCTTTAAATAATATTTAATGAGTACATGGGGGATGCGGATAGTGGTGAATCCGTTTTTGAATGAATGCATGGCTTCTTCCAAATCATTAATGGCCTGTTCGTGGGTAATGGCATTGTATTCTGTATCTACTTCTATATTGAGTTTTACGCGGGATATAGCAATATCAACAGATTTTTTTCCATCCCACCATTCCAGCATGGGGTTTACACCTGCATCTTTTAAGCCATAATACAATTGTATGGCTTCTTTGGGGGTCTTTTTGAGTCTAATTAACTTTTCCATTCTGTTTCGGTGCTGGGGACACAGTTCTAATCCTAAAAGATCCATGGCACTTTTATGGTCAAGATAACTTAGCTCTTTCTTACAATCTAAACATGTCATTTAAGTAGGTTAAAAGTTTTATTTGGGATTATTATAACCTTAAATTTTTTGGATTATTATGTGAGCATAATGTAAAAAGGTAAACTTTTAGACGAACTGCACCTTTTTAGACGAACTACCTACTTTTTAAACCACCTAGACTATTAACCGGATATTTTTTTCATCAATTTGGATTATCCCTATATATTTACATTTCATCAAACCCAAACCCAATTAATCCAATTCGGCATTATGTGGCATAAGTTAACCCTAGTTCTTCTATTTTTCTACTTAATCGTAGGCTGCAAAAACGGTAAAAAAACAGAATCCCAAATACTAAAGGAGGTTTCCCAACCGGAGCTATCTTTTAGTGAGGCCAATAGATTGGTGCGTTTACCCTTGGATTGTCTGCAAACGGAATACCCCAACAAATTAAATCAAACCTTGCAGGACTCCACCCAAATGGGTGGTCCGCAGCAACTGCACCCGGCTTTTTACGGCTGCTTTGATTGGCACTCTTCTGTACATGGGCACTGGTCCCTGGTTTCTTTGTTAAAGCAATACCCCAGTTTAAACCAAGCGGCAGCCATTCGCAACAAATTGATAGAAAATATATCCAAGGAAAATATAATGGCGGAGGTAGATTATTTTAAATGGAAAGGAAATAACTCCTTTGAGCGTACCTATGGATGGGCTTGGATCCTTAAATTGGCGGAAGAGCTCCATACCTGGAAAGATCCTTTAGGGCGGGATCTGGAAGCAAACCTGCAACCGCTTACAGATCATATTGTGGCTTCCTATGTGGAGTTTTTGCCAAAATTAAATTATCCCATAAGGGTAGGTGAGCACACCAATACGGCTTTTGGTCTGTCCCTTGCCTGGGACTATGCCGTTGTTCTTAACAATCTGGAATTACAAGAGGCTATAAGAAGCTGTGTTGATAGGTTCTATGCAAGAGATGCCGATTGTCCGTTAAGCTGGGAGCCTAGCGGTTTTGATTTTTTGTCGCCCTGCTTGGAAGAGGCCAACTTGGTTCGGAAAATATATCCACGGGAAAAATTTAAAAAGTGGCTTAACGACTTCCTTCCACAGTTGTCCCTACCACAATTTAAGCTGGAGCCAGGTAGGGTTTCGGATAGGACAGATGGCAAACTGGTACATTTGGACGGGCTAAATTTTAGCAGGGCTTGGTGTTTATACGGAATAGCCGAAACGCTTCCGGAATATGCACATATAAAGCGTGTTGCCTCTGAACATATTGAGTATTCCCTTCCCAATATAATAGATGAGAATTATAGTGGTACCCATTGGTTGGGAAGCTTTGCCCTTTATGCCCTAAACCATGCGCATTAATATGTTTAAGAAAATGGGGCCAGGGGTTTTGGTGGCCGCTGCCTTTATAGGGCCAGGGACGGTTGCTATTTGTACCATAGCAGGGGCGCGCTTTGGATATGGGCTACTATGGGCCATGTTGTTATCCATTTTGGCAACCTTAGTGTTGCAGGAAATGGCAGCTAGACTAGGGGTAGTTGCCCAAAAAGGTTTGGCCGAAGTGATTAGGGAGGAAATGGCTGTTCCGTGGATAAAAATCCTAATCATAGGCTTAATCCTAGCCGCTATAGTTTTAGGCAATGCAGCCTATGAAGGAGGGAATATTGGTGGTGCCAGCTTGGGGCTGGAGGCGGTTTTTGGTGGCGGTTACACAGGCTATTACCCTATTATTGTTGGTTTTTGTGCCTTTGTTGTTTTGTTCATTGGTAATTATCGTTTATTGGAAAAAGTATTGGTATCCTTGGTTCTTATTATGAGCATATCGTTTGTGTTGACCGCCTTGATCACCAAGCCCAGTATCCTAGGTTTGGTACATGCCATAGCATTTCCCAAAGCACCTGAAGGAAGTATTTTAACCATTATAGCTATGGTAGGTACCACTGTTGTGCCCTATAACTTATTCCTTCATACCTCCTTGGTTGGTGAAAAATGGAAATCTTCAGAGGACTTAAAAGCAGCAAGGCGCGATACCTTGTGGTCCATTAGTGTTGGAGGACTGGTATCTATGTCCATTATTGTTGCGGCAGCTGCCATTCCTTCTGTTGAAATTAGAACTATTATGGATATGGCCAAAGGCTTGGAACCCCTATATGGAAACAGTGCTAAATACTTTATGGGGGTCGGAATTTTTGCAGCAGGACTCACTTCGTCCATCACTGCACCCATGGCCGCAGCTTACGTGGTGAATAGTTGTTTTGGATGGAATGCCACTCTGAAGGATATGCGTTTTAAGTTAGTTTGGATGCTCATTGTTGGGGTAGGGGTGCTGTTTATGTCCATGGGGATAAAACCCATGGTAGTAATTCAATTTGCCCAGGTTGCCAATGGTATGTTGTTGCCTATAATCGCTGTGTTTTTGCTATGGATCGTTAACAGGAAAAAGGTGATGCAGCAATATCGGAATTCCTTATTTCAGAATATCATGGGAAGTATTATTATTTTATTGTCTGTATTCCTGGGATTAAAAAGTATATTGACCGTGTTTGAACTAATCTAAAATAGATATGCCTACAATAGATATTAATTGTGACCTTGGTGAAGGAGTGGATAACGAGCTTGATATAATGCCGATGATTTCCTCCTGTAGTATTGCTTGTGGAGGACATGCCGGTAATCTGGAGACCATGGAAAGGGTGGTAGGTTTGGCCAAGTTAAATGGGGTTTTGGTAGGGGCACATCCTTCTTATCCCGATAAAGAGAATTTTGGGAGGGTCAGCATCTCAATCTCTGCAGAAGCGTTAAAAAGGAGTATCAAAGAACAAATAGAGAGTTTAGTTGTAATTCTCAAGACCAGAAATATGGAACTAAACCATATAAAGCCCCATGGTGCACTTTATAATGATATTGTAAAAGATAGGGGGCTGGCACTGTTATTCTTGGAAAGCGTAGCCGCCTATAGGGAAAAGGTGGTTTTGTACGTGCCTTATGCTTCAGAAATAGCCAAGTTGGCTAAGGAAACCGGGTACCGTGTAAAATATGAGGCCTTTGCCGATAGGAATTACAACCAGGACCTTACTTTGGTTTCCCGTAAAGCACCAAATGCCCTGATACAAGATCCACATGAGGTTTTGGACCACATTATGCTTATGGTTAACAAGGGAATGGTAAAAACGGCCTCTGGTACCGCAATAAAACTATTGGCGGATACCTATTGTATACATGGAGATTCTCCCGCAGCATTACAAATATTAATGTATCTTTCACAGCAGTTACCCAAGAAGCAAATCTTTATTAAGAAGTGAACATTTTCAATATTTCAGTTAGGCAATTTGGGGCCCACGCCGTATTGGTAGAATGGCCCAACCAAGTGGAGGAGTCCATTTTGGAGGATATTTTACAATTTATTCAGTATCTAAAGAATCTTCAAATGGATGAAAAGGAGTGGGAATTTATCCCGTCCTATAATTCCCTTACACTTATATGCAAGGATAAGGTTTTGGATTTTGATGTGCTTAAGCCCCAAATCAAAGAGTGGTATAGGGCGAAAGGTAAAATAAAAACGGTCACCAGATATGTGTGGAGCCTACCAGTCTGCTATGACAAGGAATTTGGGCTAGATTTGGTAGAGGCTTCGGGATTTTTAGGGCTAAGTATAGAGGAGTTAATAGCAAAGCACACCCAACAAGCCTATACCGTTTATTGTATTGGTTTTTTACCTGGGTTTATGTATTTGGGGGGGCTGCCTAAGGAATTGGAGGTGGCCCGTAAATCAAACCCTAGGCCAAAGGTCTTTCAGGGATCTGTAGGATTGGCAGGTAAACAAACGGGGATCTACCCTCAAGATTCGCCCGGTGGGTGGAACATTATTGGCAAGTGTCCGGTACCCATGTTCGATGTGAAAAAGGAAAACCCATGCTTTGTAAGCGTGGGGGATAAAATAAAATTTCAGCCTATCTCCAAAGCGGAATATGAATTGCATAAAATAGAAGCTGAGGTAGGAATTTATAATATAGAAAAATCTGTTTGGGATGATTAATATTTTAAAATCGGGTTTTTTTACGACTATACAGGATAATGGGCGTTTTAACTATAGGGACAAAGGGGTTCCTGTAG
This sequence comes from uncultured Arenibacter sp., assembly GCA_963972175.1. GTDB lineage: Bacteria > Bacteroidota > Bacteroidia > Flavobacteriales > Flavobacteriaceae > Arenibacter. Next base: position 1,783 of record CAXAVP010000025.1, on the reverse strand, counting down.
CTGGGGTAATGGACTCTTATTCCGCATCCATAATAAATTCCTTGCTGGAAAACGAGGAACCCACGGCCGTGCTGGAAATAACAATGACCGGACCTAAGTTGGCCTTTGAAGTGGATACCTATATAGCATTGGGCGGGGCAGAAATGATGGTGACCTTGAACCATAAACCTATTGAAAATTATAGGGTTCATCAGGTTAAGGCAGGTGATGTTTTGTCCTATGGTAAATTGGAAAGGGGAGTTAGGGGTTATCTGGCCCTAAAAGGAGGTATTGATACCCAACAGGTTTTAGGGAGCCGGTCGCAGTACAAACCAATAACGGATTATGATTCCATTAAGAAAATGGATGGGCTGCCCTATAAGGAGTGTAAGGAGTTTAAACCTAAAATATCAGAAATCAAAGTAGATTCTGTATTGGATAAATCCGACTTGAAGGTTTTTAAAGGACCGGAATTTAATCTACTGACCGATAAACAGTTGGGGCAGTTATTTTATAGGGACTTTACGGTAGCCAATGAAAACAATAGAATGGCCTATCAACTAAATGAACCCATAAAAGAAAATAATTTCAGCATGTTAACTTCCGCAACCCTTCCTGGAACCGTACAGTTAACACCATCGGGAAAATTGATTGTTCTTATGAAAGACGGACAGACAACCGGAGGCTACCCCAGAATTTTACAGCTTTCAGATATGGCCATATCCATATTGGCACAGAAACGGTCGGGGGATCATATCAGTTTTAAATTAAAATAGCAAGGGAAAAAATCTTTGCCATGTCAATTTTAATTTTTAATTTTATCCAGATGAAAAATAACCGTATAATAATCAATTTAGTCATTGTCATTCCCTGATAGGGATGATACGGATTTCTATTGATTAAAAAAAGCCTGTATCACATATATCTGATACAGGCTTTTTTTTAGTTTTTTAGGAAATTTAGGAAGGGATTCTGTCTTTTTTATAGGCTTTCCGCAAGTTTATTTAAGAATAAAAACCTACTGAATATGATATGATATAAGAAGTTAACTAATTGATTTTTAATGATTTAAAATTAAATCATTAAAATTGAATTTAAATCAATGTTTTATGTTAAAAACCTAAGGGTTTTTAAACTTTTATCTTTGAAAGTCGTAGTATATAGAATTGTAATAAAAATTGTAAGAATACATATCAATGGAATTAAATAAATATAGTAAGAACGTTACACAGGACCCAACGCAACCAGCTGCTCAGGCTATGCTATACGCCATAGGATTGGAGGAAGAAGATTTAAAGAAACCATTGATTGGTATTGGAAGTACAGGTTATGAGGGCAATCCTTGTAATATGCATTTGAACGATCTGGCCCAGGAGGTGAAATTGGGAACGGAAAAAGGAGGTTTGGTAGGTCTTGTTTTTAATACCATAGGTGTTAGTGATGGTATTTCTATGGGTACGTACGGAATGCGATATTCCTTGCCTTCTAGGGATATTATTGCCGATTCCATGGAGACGGTGGTTCAGGCCATGAATTATGACGGACTGGTGACGGTTGTAGGTTGTGACAAAAATATGCCAGGAGCATTAATGGCAATGATACGTTTGGACAGACCTTCTGTTTTGGTCTATGGTGGTACCATTGCATCCGGGTGTTTTAAGGATAAAAAATTGGATATTGTTTCTGCCTTTGAAGCTTGGGGCGAGAAAGTGGCGGGAACTATGAACGAGAATGACTATAAAGGGGTGATACAGAACGCATGTCCCGGAGCAGGGGCCTGTGGCGGGATGTACACCGCGAACAC
>CAXAVP010000024.1:0-28253 GCA_963972175.1 uncultured Arenibacter sp. | reverse complement strand
AGCCATCCCTATCGTAATCCAAAAAAGTAGCATGTCTAGTCCTTTGGCTATCATCAACTCCGTACTTTGAAGCCGATTCTACAAATTTCCCATTTCCGTCATTAATATACAGCAGGTTGGTCCTCCACAGGGGCTGATCGTCGTATAGCTCACGGCTCACATAAATATCCAAATAGCCATCATTGTTCACATCCGCAACAGTAACACCGGTAGACCACCCTCCATCATCATGGATACCGGCGGAGCTGGTCATATCCCTGAACTTTAAATTGCCTTGATTAAAATACAGTTTATCGGGAACCATATTGCCGGCAAAATAAATATCCTGTAGACCGTCATTATTAAAGTCGCCCACACCTACTCCCGCTCCTCCGTAAAAATTGGAATACAGCAGTATATTGGCGTCCTTGGTATCTTTTATTTTGTTGTTAAAAAGTATCCCGGTCTGTTTGCCATTCATTAAGGTAAACCTTGTCTTCTCTTGCGCTACCACAAGAAAACACCCCAAAAGACACACCCATATAAAAAGTATCACGCTACCTTTACTCATCACATCCAATAAGATATAAATTAATTATTAAACCAAAGAAAGGAGGGTTTCCCCTCCTTTTCAAAATATGTACACTCCAATATTACGGCAGTTTAAAATAATAGATATCGATTATTTGGCCCACCACATTTTGGTAGTCCAAGTATCTCCACCCATATTAGAAACCGCTGCATTGTAGTTATCAGGGTTGTTACTACCCTCTGAAGAAGGATAAACCTGTCTCAATGGTATTTGTCCATTGGTGAAATTTCCAGAATAATTCACAGGTGTAAGTTCTGGGTAACCTGTTCTTTTCCAGTTATTCCATGTTTCCACAAAATTACCTAGAAGTCCCGTAGAAGCCCATATCTGTCCATTGATCATCTCCAAAGAAGCTTCTGTAGAACTAGTATCCAACGGGTTAGCGCTAGCGTAAGCAAGGGCATCTGCCTCACTAATAACCGCTGCTTCGCCAAAACTCCCCATAGATAGCATAACCCCTACAACTCCATTGCTATAGTGCTCTGAAGCGCTACTTGGTGTTGTATAGCCTCTTGCAGCCGCATCGGCCAATAACAATTGTATTTCTCCATAGGTAAGAAGGAAAATGGGTGCCCCTCTTTCCCTATAAATTCCTGTTGGTCTGGAATAGCTGCCTATTTTGGCCTCATCATCACCAGATCCAGTAGGACCGGGATAGTCAGGATGATTACTGATATCAGTGGCGCCTCCACTAGTATCATATCCATTAGGAAGACCTATTTGGATAGCTGGATCAGAATCCCCAACCGAGTTTGGATCAAAATTAGCAGCTAGACCTGCAGGAGGAACTTCTGCTGATATACTTAGGCGAGGGTCGTCGTTTGCCACTAAATAATCAATTAGAGTCTTACTCCATCGCACTTCATAGGTATCGTCAACAGTTCTTAAAGAAGTTGCATTGTTATTGGGAAAATTATTGGCGTCCATAACCAATACAGCCTCATCAGCAGTACTTTCAAAAACCCCACCTGCCAAGGCCTTTGCAAGATAGGCTTGGGCTTCACTAGGGTTGGAATTAACCATTCTCATGGCCATCTTCAGCATTAAGGAGTATCCAAACTTACGCCATTTAGACAAATCCCCGCCATAAAGAGGATCATGGGTAGGTGCAAGTTGGGCATCGTTCAACGCGCTCAAAGCAGCCTCCAAATCCTGGAGCATAGCTGGATACAAAACCTCTTGCTTGTCGTAAGCAGGCTGTGTTAACCCTTCTTCCGCCATCAGGGCCTCAGAATAAGGAATATCTCCATAAATATCCGTAACAAATGACAATGTCAATACCTTCATCATCTTCGCTAAGGCCTGTAAGTTACCAAGATCTGGATTAGCACTTGCCAATTTCTCCATTTGGTCGGCCCTGGAGGCGTTGGTAAAATCACTATTCCAAACGTTTTGGATATAAGAGTTTAAACTTCCGGAAGCAACATATTTATCACCATTGGAATAATAGTTGGCTCCACCAGTAGTTGTAGAAGCTAAGGTCTGTGTCCACATACTCTGGAACAAAATGGCCCCATTATAGCCGGTTGTGTTCTGGGCATAGCTGGCCAAGATATTGGGCAGTATTAAGTTAGGGTCAAAAGTTTCAGCGTCCGCTCTATTAGGGTCGGTGTTTATTTCATCGAAATTTTTGTCGCACGATGATAATAGCAGGACGAACCCGATTAGGAATATATTAAGAAATTTCTTCATCATTATTGTAATTTAAAATTAACATTTAGACCTATGCTACGCGTAGAGGGCAAACTTGTACCTTCTATTCCCGTGTAATTAACATTGGATCCAAAATTATTCTCTGGGTCGATATTATCTGCCTTTCTCATCAATATGGCCAAGTTTCTGGCGACCAAAGAGATGTTTACTCCTTTGAGGACATTGGTATTTTGGAAAAGTTCAGAAGGCAAGGAGTAGCCCAGTACCAATTGACGTAATTTGATAAAGTCTCCGTCTACAACACTTGTAGAGGTTACATTTTGTGCCAAGGCTTTGTAGTACTCCTCCGCCGGGGCAGTTATGCCGTTAGTGGTAACTCCATTCTCACGACCTACAAGGGTAGACTTGTTAAGGCCCCTCCAAGTAGAATAGTACTCAGTAGCTGAAAGCACCTTATTCCCAAAACTATAGTCGATCAAGAATGAAAGGTTAAATCCTTTATAATTAAATTCGTTGTTCCAGCCCCCATAAAGGTTGGGCAATACTGAACCAAAATTCTTGAATTCCCCCCTTACCGGAAGGCCATTCTCATCTACCACTATATTTCCACTGGAATCGTATTCATAATCGTAAGCCCTGATCTGTGGGCCGGCCTCTCCTACTACAAAAGAGGTTACTGCATTTCCAAGGGTTCCCCTGTTTTGACCCAAATTAATTGGGTTGTCATCCAAGTCCGTTTTCAATACCTCATTTTTTAAGGTAGTTAGGTTAAAGGAACTAGTCCATGAAAAATCCTCATTCTGGATTGGCACACCTGTCACCAATAATTCCAAACCTTTATTCTGAACAGATCCATTTCCTATCACCCCGGAAGAAAACCCGGAAGATATGGAGTAGTTTGCATTTTGGATCTCATTTTTGGTCTTCTTATTAAAATAGGAAACATCAAACGCCAACCTGTTTTGGAAGAACTTCACATCCAACCCAAATTCGTATTCGCTAATAGTAAAAGGTTTTAGCTTATTAGGCAAACTAGTAGGTGATGAACCTGTTGGTATACCATTAAAGGTATTACCTGAATTGTAATACACCGATGTTAGGTAAGGGCTGTTGGGCTCACCACTGGTAACAGCATAAGAGGCCCGGAATTTACCGTAAGAAAGCTTATCCGAATCCAATAAATCTGTAAAGGTAAATGCACCTGTAACCGAAGGAGTGAATATATCACGGTTTTCAGCCGGTAAAGTGGAATAGGTGTCGTATCTACCTGTAGTACTAAGTGTAAGGTACCTTTTGTAACTAAGGTCCAAAGAATAATAGGCAGACTGCACTTCCCTCTCATCATAGTCATAAGACCTTCTTATATCCACCACATTAAAAGGTGAATAAAGATAAGGCAGTACAAAACGCGACCCCCCTACTCCAACGGTCTCGTATTTATTCTTTCTTAAGTTAGCACCTAAAAGTGCATCAAGTTCCAAGTCTTGGTTTAGCTCAAAAGAACCTCCCAACATACCTTCCAGGTTGAACTCGGACCTCTCAGACTGCCCTTTATTATTCAAATTCCCCTTAAGATCTGCCGTATAGGCCAAGCCCCATGGATCTACGCTAAAGAATGTATCATTGGCCACATCGTTCCCCATTCGCACCATTGCGTATATCTTATCGGTGAAGCTATACTTAGTAGACAAAATTGATATCGTTCTTTTCCTACCATAATCATTTATCCCCTGATTAGCTATAAAATAGGGATTGGTAACATAGATATCATCACTAAATACAGTTTCTGCTCCAGTAATGGGATCATAGCCAGGCGCATATATAGTTGGGTCCACGTTGGGCGCCAAGAACAAAAAGTTGTTCGGGTTCTTTGGGCCATCACTAAGGTTAGGCCTGTTATCGGTCTGCTCGTCTATATAAGAAACAGTGGCTGAAACATTCAATTTATCGGTAATGTTTTGATCTGCGCTGATACTAAAGTTATATCTTTTTACACCACTGTTGGGCACAATGGATTTTGCATCAAGATAGGAGCCAGAAGCCCTGAAAGAACCTTCACCAAAACCTTTAGTTACCCCTACTGTATTGGTAAAGTTACTTCCTGTTCTATAAAAGTCCAAGTAATTATTCTTGGCAACATCGTACGTATATTGGTTTCCATCAAAACCTACGATCTGACTACCGTCCAACTTGGCTCCCCATGCCGATCTGGCCGTGGTGCGCGCATCTGGGGCCGTCGCAGGCTTTATCCCACCGGTACCCTGGCCGTATTCCTCTTGAAAATCGGTAAAATCAACACCTTGTTCAACAGTGTAATTGCTGTTGTAGGAAACCTCCCAATCGGCTCCTTTCTTTCCCTTTTTTGTAGTAATCAAGATCACCCCATTGGATGCCCTGGAACCATAAAGCGCAGATGCCGACTGTCCTTTTAGTACAGTCATTTTTTCAATATCGTCTGGATTAATGTTCCCGATACCATCACCACCGTCAGCACCACCCCATTGGCCGGCACTCCCACGTTGGGTGTTATCCAAAGGCACCCCGTCTATAACGAACAATGGGGAACCACCAGAAGTACTGGAAAGACCACGAAGGAAAATTTTTGATGTACCCCCTGGTCCACTACTGGTACCTTTGATACTTACCCCAGCAACACGACCTGCCAGTGAATTGGCAACGTTGACCTCTCTGGCCTTGGTAAAATTCTCTCCTTCAACGCTGGTTACAGCGTATCCAACCTTTCGTTGTTCCTTGGTGATACCAAGGGCCGTTACAACAACCTCCCCTAGCATCTCTGCATCTTCGGACAGTACAGCGTTTACTCTTGTTTGACCGTTAACGGCAACCTCCTTGGAAGAATACCCCATGGAAGTAAAGACCAAAGTAGCCGTTGTGCTTGAAACCTCAATGGAGTAGTTACCATCGAAATCTGTGGAGGTACCATTTGTAGTTCCCTTTTCCACAACATTCACGCCGGGCAATGGCGTACCAAGATCATCGGTGACCGTTCCGGTTACAGCAATGTCTTGGGCTAAAATTCCCTGCATGCAGAAAATACCCATAAACATTAAATAGTAATGAAGCTTTTTAATCATACTAATAGTTTTAAGTTTGTTTTAAATTAGAGTTAATCGGGAGTCACCCGAAATGTTAATTAATTATTAAATTTTCTATTAATTAAGCACACACCGAAAATTATTCGACGGACAACAAAGCAGAAACCCTTAATAGCGGTTTTTCAAACTCCTAGTTCCTTACAAAATAAACGGCATCTCTATTTTCAGCTATTCAATAAATTAAATAGTCAAAAAAAATGTTAAAAAAATACCTAATTGCAAATCGCCACCTCTGTCAGACACCTCCCACAAAGAACAATGAGAATACTGATTAGAGCTTATTTTGGAATAAGCTTACCACAACCCCACAAGCTAACATTGGAAAAGTCTACTTGAGAAATCTCCATGCTCTACTCTAGACGATTGTAACAAAAATAAGTTGCCATATATAGGAGGGTACATTTAAATAATAGCTATAGAATAGGAATCCAACATTTTTAATAGTCCCCGCAAATGAATCAATCACCTTTGTTCCAATATCCGAATACTTATCGGAATTAGGATAAATCCATTTAATACCAAAAGCCAGCTGCCCTAATAATCTCAATACAGCAAGAATGACATACAAAATTTTATAAGTTCCCCACCTAATATATTGCTAAGTTCAAGTACCTAGCCTTGGTTTACCTTGCCATAACCACCCCTGTACCTTAAACAATAAACATGCACCCTTACGGTTGTGAAGGCAGCACGAGTCCTATGAACCATTGATACCCATAAAAAAAGAGGAGGGAAAACCCTCCTCTTTAAAATCGTACTATTATATTAATTCAACAATCTAATTTTTGGCCCACCACAGCTTAGTCCCCTGAACATCGGGGCCTTGTATCTGTAAAGCAGCGGAGGTATTGTCTCCATTGGTGTTGTAGGCTCCGTTACCGTAGCGCATACGTTGTGGGTAGGCTCCATCCAAAGTGGTACCTGCAGCATAAATGTCAAAATCGCTCACCCCATTATACAGTTCTGAAGGATAACCGGTATCCCTAACTATGGCCCAGGCTTCAAATCCGTCTGTATAAGATGCTATCCATCGCTGCACTGCTATCTTTTCTAGATTTTGTTCTTCGGTACCATTTAACTGCGCCATGTCCTCAGACGCCAAAAAGCTAGCAATATCCCCTTCAGGAACATCCCACATTGCCATGGCCTGACGGATACCTTCTTGGTACAAGGATTGGGCATCTCCGGAGGCTAGGCCTTTAACAATGGCCTCTGCTTGTAAAAAATTGCCTTCTGCAGCAGTCATAACCACCTCAGGAAATATATCTTTATCCTGATTCTTAGGATTTATTACAATATCGGCTGGTCGGGAAAAGAGCTGCTCTTTTACCTGACTATAGATAAAACCGTTCAATCGGGTAGGTTGCCCTACATAATAATCACCTGCATCAATGGAAATCCCAACAGTATCAATAGAAACTCCTTCTACTGTCTTGGTTCCGGAAGTGGAGGTATAGGAAACACCTGCATCATCCAATTGCTGTAGAATGAAAGTGGAATGTTTTGAGAACATATCCCTAGAGTCACCATCAGCATCTTGGGTCAGTACCACATCACCCCCATCAATAGGCTTTGCGTAATACGTCAGCCTTGGGTCATTGTTATTTCTAAGGTAATCAATAAGTGTTTTACCTACATTCCAATTAGACCCGGTTCCAAAATTCCACCAAACGTCTCCATAGGCAGCGTTGGCCCACTGACTAATATCCGGATCCTTTTCCATTAAAGCATTTTCATCGGCAGTGGTCAACAATGGAGCAGCCATAGCCTCGGCAATTACATTATCGGCAAAAGTAGCCCCATCTGCACCTTGGGCACGCAATCCCATTCTAAGTTTTAAGGTATTGGCCAATTTCTTCCATTTCTGCATGTCACCTCCAAAGAAAAGGTCATTGTTGGTCAATAATTCAACCCCATCACCAGAAACAGTTGCATCACCAATAATGGACATTGCCTCATCCAGATCTGCAATTACACCCTGATAGATAGTGGAGAGTTCATCGTATTTTGGCGTAATGTTATCCGGGTCAAAGGCCTCCGTATAGGGCGCCATTCCAAAGGTATCTACATACATCTGATAATACAGACCTTTCATAATTAGTCCTATGGCATAGAATTTTTCATTTTGCAAATCTCCGCCTTCCTTTACAAAATTGATAAAACCACTAAGTTTTCCCAAATAACCGGACATCCAATCATAGGCAGCATCCGTGTAACCACCATTGTAATCATAACCCAACGCGTCTGTCCACCAACTACCGTTAAAGCCAAAGGTAAAATGACCCGCGTAGCGATCTGCATGGATTAATTGGGCACGCCAGTACGGATAACGATTGGGCGCATACAACTGAATCTGCAATTCGGTCATGAAAAATTTAGCACTCACCTCTTCCGAAGTAAAGGCATTGGGATTCTCATTGATTTCATCGAAATCCGAACAACTGTTAAATCCAAGAATCGCCAATAAAACAAAAGCTATCTTTTTATATATATTTTTCATAGTATTTTTTTAGAAATTAAGAATAAAATTCAAACCAATGCTTCTTATGGTGGGCACATTGTTAAGTGATATTCCCTGACCACTAAGCCCAGTTCCTAGAACGGCTTCAGGATCAATATCCGGGGCATCTTTATGGAAGAAAAATAAATTTCTACCTATAAGTCCCAAAGATGCCGAATTTACTCCCAGAGAACTGGATATCTTCTTCGGTAAACTATAAGTTAACGAAAATTCCCTTAACCTCACATTGGTTTGGTCATAGATATAATTCTCGGCTATTCCGGAAATTGCTCCCCAATAGCGTTGTCCAGATATGCTTACCGTATTCTGCGCATCAGTACCTGTATTAATGGCATCAAGAATAATACCATCCTCCCTATAGGCCAAGCTCCTTTCAGAGACCCCTGCTCCATCCAAAGAAGCTGAGGTAGCGGAATATACCTTACCTCCAAATCTACCATCAACCAAAACGCGCATGGATAAATTTTTGTAGGTAAAGGTATTGGTTATACCCCCTTGCCAATCAGGCTGGGAATTTCCAATCAAGACAGGTTCTGAGGAAGCTATTGGCAAGCCTTCGGCATTTACCAAATAATTTCCGTTGTCGTCTTGCTCCCATACCGTTCCGTAAATATCACCTATACCTCCATCAATCTGTGCTCTGATAGACACATTACCACTGTTGGTCGTATTTAAAGTTACTGTCTCCAACTCCTGGATCATTTCATTCACGGTATTGTCATTCTTGGAATAATTTAGGTTGACCTCCCAAGAGAAATTCTCGGTTCTTACAGGAGTACCACCTAGCTGTACTTCTATACCTTTGTTCTGTACCTCTCCAAAGTTATCCAAGAAGAAACTATAACCAGTAGCCGGGTTTACAGGTGTCCTAAAGATCATGTCCTTGGTAACGATATTGTAATAAGAAAAATCTGCAAACAATCTGTTCTGGAACATACGGGCTTCAAAACCTACTTCTGAAGAAGTCACATTTTCTGGTTTAAGATTAGGGTTGTATTTTACATTGGGGAAACCTAATACGGTTAACCCCAAATACCCAATTGTACTTACAGGATAGGTTTGGGATAATTGATATGCACCGGTATCGTTACCCACCTGGGCCCAACTTCCTCTAAGTTTAAGAAGGTCGAACAACTTTTTTTCCGGATCTATAAAGCGATGTGTCAAAAACGATAGGTTTGCGGAGGGGTAAAAGAAGGACCTATTTTCCTCCGGCAATGTAGACGACCAATCGTTTCTTCCCGTAACGTCTAGATAAAGAAAATCATCATAAGCAAAGTTAAATGCCGCATACAATGAATTTACCTTTTTAATGGCGCTTGGCGAATGACTGGTTGTTTGCTCCTGTGTATTGGCCAAAATATGACGGTTTGGTATTTTAAAACGGGAACCACTAACACCAATACTTTGAGAGGAGGTTTTAAATAGGTTACCCCCTATGTTTGCCGAAAGGTTTAACTTATCGGTTATATCATGATTGGCAGTGAACAAGAAATCGCTGTTCAATTCAGATATTTTTCGTTCAGAAAAAGATAGTCCACCAAATCTTGAAAAATGATTACCCTCTGCAGTAATACTTGCACTACTTACATTGGTAACATCACCACTCATACGAACAAACAAGGACAACCAATCGTTAAATTTGTAATTCACCTTGGCCAAACCTAAGAAACGGTTTCTGGATTCATTATTGCTATCTTCATTTAAGATCCAATATGGGTTTCCTGTACTCTTGCCCTGCCCATTATAACTGATTACATCATAATCACTTATATTATTATCAGGATCGTACAGACTTGGATTTTCTACCTGATAATTCTTTAAATCTGCAGTCCTGACGTTTCTTGGCATGTATAAAACATAACCCAATACTCCTTCAGATCCTAGTGACACCCTATTATTAAGATCCTGCGTAAAATAGGACACTTTAGTATCAAAACTCAACTTATCGGACAAATCGGTCATTGCCCTTAGGTTAAAGTTATGGCTTTCCAGTCCGGAATTGGGCAAGATCGTATTTGTATGGTTATTGGTATACGAAAAACGGGCATTAAAATTCTCTCCTCCCCCGGTCAAAGCAAAGGAATTTATATTTTGTACACCTGTTTCAAAAAAGTCCGATACATTATTTTCCTGAGCTTCATAGGCTTTTTCTGTACCATCAAAATAAATCTGTGGCGTACCATCTAGGCGTGCTCCCCAAGAGGATCCTCCCAAACTGGACATATCCGGATACACAGTTCCATTGGTACCCTGTCCGTATTGGTTTTGATAATCTGGCAAGAACATTGGATTCTCTACGGTTATATTGGAACTAAGGGTTACCCCTATTCCTTTGCTCCTGGCGCCACTTTTAGTGGTAATAACAATTGCACCCGAAGCTGCACGTGAACCGTATAGTGCCGCTGCATTGGGACCTTTAAGTACAGAAACAGATTCTATATCCTCTGGATTGATATCGGTTATACCACCCCCAGATACAGAACTGTTATAAACACTACCTCCCGATTCGTTTCCGGAATCATTAATAGGAATACCGTCTACCACAATCAACGCTTGGTTTCTACCGGTAATGGAGTTATTACCTCTTATCACAACTCGGGACCCGGATCCTACACCACCAGACTGACTAACGGTTAAACCAGCAACCTTTCCCACCAATGAATTGGCAACATTATAGTTCTTAACCGTATTGATCTCATCTGATTGGAGCTCCGTCATGGCATAACCAAGGGATTTCTTCTCTCTTGAGATACCTAAAGAAGTAACAACAACTTCATCTAACATTTGCGCATCGGGCATTAGCGCAATATTGATAGTTGTCTTCCCTGCAACCGACACCTCTTGGCTAGTGAAACCTAAGGATGAAAATTGCAAAATTGCCGAGGATTCGGACACCTCAATGGTATAATTACCGTCAAAATCTGTGGAAACTCCGTTTGAAGTCCCCTTCTGAATTACGTTGGCTCCAGGGATTGGCATACCTGTCTCTCCATCGGTCACCGTACCTGAAATTGTTTGTGCCGTCACCATCTGTACACAGAGTAAGGACAACACCATTAAATAGTAATGAATTTTTTTAATCATACTAATAATTTTTAGTTAGTTTTAATTGAGTTAAAGGGAGTTACCCCATTGTTAATTAATTATTAAATTTTCTCAAATTGGAACGTGCACCGAAATTAATTCGACCAACAACCCCCAATCTGAGCTAAATGACACTAAAAATATAAAATATGAGCAAAAAAACCATTGCTAAAAGCATATTTATTGGTAGTCTAAAGAAATTAAAGCATAAAAAAAAATCCTGACACGTACTTAAACGTGTCAGGATTTATAATATAGCTCTCAATTTATCGCAAACTAGGCTCTAGCATCAGGAAAACCAGTACTTACCAATAATTGCTGATTCAAAATCACAACAACTATTTAGCTTTCAACTCATTACCACTAACTACAAACACCCTAGGTGCAGCTTCCAAACAATCATTTTATCTTAATTACAAAGGCCTCGGTATTCAAAAGCTCCATCCCCAATTCTTTGGGCAGCTCAATGACCATACCCTCATCTTTTTGGGACCACTTTAGGTTTTTGTTGGCCCCTAGTAGTTTAGCCTTGGCCCTTTTAGAGGCCTTATAATCTGGAAACACTATTTCTGTAGGCAAGTCTGTCTGTCCTTTTTCTACCAGATAGGTAAGGTATACACTGCCGTCAGGTTTAGCTGTAACACAGGTATTACCAAACTTATAGGGCGCCATAGCCCTTGTTCCATAGATGGCCTCATCATTTTTAGCCATCCATGTTCCAATTTCACTTAACAATCTGTAGGCTCCCTCATCCCATTCCCCTTCAGGGCTAGGGGCTATATTCAGCAGAAGGTTACCTCCCTTGGCAACAATATCTACCAAGGTATGAATGGCTTCCCGGCCAGACATGTATTCCGCATCAAATGAGTAGGACCAGCCACCGCCAGCAATCATACAAGATTCCCATGGATAGGGAAGCGGTTTCTCTGGCACTCTGTTCTCCGGGGTTAAATAATTCTGATTTTTTCCATGTACGGCCCGGTCAACCACTATTAAACCCGGTTGTTTCTCCCTGGCTTTCTCTACCAATTCGTCCATCTTAATATCCTGGTTGACGATACGGTGCTTTAAATAGCCATTGTCATTATTGATCAATTGTTGTTCATACCAGTTTGTTATGTCAGATTTTGGGGTCTTAGCCACCCAGCCACCGTCTAGCCACAAGATATCTACCTTGCCATAATCGGTAAGCAGTTCCAAGATTTGGTTGTGGGTAAAGTCTATATACTCCTGCCATTTTTCTGGATTGGCCTCTGGCTCGTAATTAACATTTCTATCCCGTGGCGGATAATAGGGGTCCCAATAAGTGGGGGTATTCCAATCTGGCTTGGAGAAATAAGCCCCGGCCCATAGCCCTTGATCCCTAAAGGAATTAAAAATCTCCTTGGTAATATTGGCTTTGGGATGGGTGGAGAAAGGGGTTTTGGGATCTGTAATTTTATAATCCGTATACTTGGAGTCAAACATAGAGAAGCCGTCATGGTGCTTGGTAGTAAATACCACATATTTCATCCCTGCCATTTTTGCCGCCTTGGCCCATTTTTCGGGATCAAACTTTACGGGATTAAAAGTGTTCTGCAATGCCTCATACTCTTTTTTATAGGTGTTGTAATCACTGGGATTGGAACCTTTTGTACGTTCGCACCATCCGTACTCCTCCGGACATAGGGACCAAGACTCCACTATCCCCCACTGACTGTAGGTTCCCCAATGCATTAAAAGACCAAATTTTAAATCCTGCCATTGATCCAACTTTTCCAATACCAAGGGATCCGTTTCCGGAACATATCTTTCATCCTCATATATTGCCTGAGCACTTACAGCTTGAAAACACAAAGCAGCTACAAATGCTATAAAAATAGTTCCACATCTCACTCTCGTTTTAGTCATTCTTATTGGTTTTAATTAATTATAATTTCATCGGCAAACAACCAGGACGGCATTCCGGCTGCATGGTGCCAATAGGGCGTTTTGGTATTTAAAGCTTCAACCTTTATAAAACGTGCTTTTTCAACGTCAAAATCCAACTTAAAATACTGAATATCGTTTATCTTACTATCCTTGGTTAAGGGCGATGAATTCTGAATTTCCCCCAAACTATGATACTCCTCCCCATCCATGGATCCCGAAAAGCCCACAGCTGTAGGAAAGAACACCACATGATTGGTTACCTGTAAAAAAGCTGTAGAAATAGTGCTGATTTCCATGGGGACGCCCAGATCCACCACCACTTCCATATCATTCCCTTCATACCCCAACCAATTTGCATAAAAACTACTTCCTCCCAACGCCCCGTCGGTCAGTACCATAGGGTCTTCCTGGGCATACTTTTTGGGCTGTGTATTACTAATTACCTTTTTACCCAAAGCCTTGTTAGGCATCGCAGCAACCTCCAAGGCCGACATATAGTTGGCCAGGTACTCGGTAACGGTAAAGCCCATTTCATTCATTAGAACCACATCGTTACTGGAACTGGTTTCCCTAAAATTATCCAATAGGGTGGTTACCATGGGGTTTATGATTGTCTTACCCGTTTCACTTTCATTCAAAAGTTTAAAAGTGTCTGTTAGGTTTTTTCTACTAGCTTCCAACACTGCATAATCTACTCCCAAACGCGCCATTTTTACACGTGCCAATAATTCCGGTTTATCTACCACTGCCTCTTCGGCCTTATTGAACAATTCTGAATACTCCAACAGTAATTCCGGACTCAAATAAGAGGTAAAGGCTTCTGAGGGGTCTCCATACAAAAACAAGAAAAAATCTTTGTCCTCCGCTATCTTGGAATGGATCTTATCTATATACTTTTTAATATATACTCCCGCCTCACCATAATAACCGTCGGTAAAATCAGTGATCAACTCTTCCAATTCCCTATCCGGATTCCACAAAAGTTGGGCGGTTACATAAGACCTCAATTCAAAAAGTTCACTAGGGTGATTGCTGTGTTGCTCAAAGACCCATTGAGCGTTATTGTCCCTAAACAAATGAATATTTGGTCTCAGCGTATTTAAATTGGGAAAGGGGGCCAAAAAATTGGTGAATTGGGTAGTATAATCCCATATCCTAATATTATCGGTTAGTTTTCCCCAACCCCTTAAATCGTCTGCAAATTCGGTACACTTTTCTGCAATGGGCGCCCTACTGTCACACTCAATGGAACAAAGTGTAATCAACACATTATCCAATGGCTTTGTTTTGCATGGTCTTCGGGTATATTGATATGCCAATGTTGAAATGGTTTTATCGGGAAAGTCCTTGGCTATCTCGTTTACAAATCTGATCATAGTACCGGATGCACTTCCCTCTTCCTTATCTATAGCACTACAGTTTTCACATTGACAATGTTGCTGATTGTCATCCTGACTTACAGACAATACGTTTTTCCCCGGGTACCTAGCAAATAATGAGGCCACGGAATCCTTAACAATGGCAAGTACCTCTGGATTGGTCAAACACAACTGGGTGGGCAATCTGTTATCTCCGCGCAAGGCATAGAATTCTGGATTGGTTTTATAAAACTTATCTTCCGGCATAAACCTGTGAAAAGTATGCACCCTAGCCTGCGGCACATAATCCGGGAAGGATTCGTAAGTCACCTTTTGTTTATCCGCAAAATCATGATTGTCATAAAACAGTCGGGAGTGCACCGTTCTTGTTGTAATATTGGGGGTATACCGGTAATCAATATTGGGTAGTTGCACTGTTTTAACACTGGGAACTTTCTCCACTCCTGGGGCGTACCACCTACAGCCCAAAAATCGCTCTAAAAACTCGTAAACGGCATTTCTCAGAGCCTTATCCGATCCTCCTGAAATATAAAGATCCTTGTTAAGGGTTTTAATGCAGATTTCATGCTCTCCCAGGTCCTTTCCCGATTCGGCAGTAAGAAATATGGAATATTCCTCCTCCTTTCTGGGTTCCCCTTCTACAATATTGATCCTTTCACCACTTATATCGTACAAATAAAACTGTAACTCCTCTGCAGTCTTATATTGATGTTCCGTAGCACCTTTTCCTAGCACGATCCTATAGTCCGATTTACCACCATCAACCAACTCAATTCCATTATTACAGGAAACGGACAGTAAACACCAAGCAAGTAAAACAAGGATTCTAGAGTGGTATAGAATAATCTTCATGGCTATATAGGATTAAGGTTATTATTTTAGTTTAAACTCCAGTAACTTCGCATTCACCAACTTATCATGCGGAATAAAATAACTATTATGGGATTTCCCCTGAACACTTATATTTTGGATACGCTTATTCCCTTCTGATATGTTGGAACGTATTGTTAATTTTTCTTGCTGATAATAGTCTGTATCCAAATGTATGGTAATCTTGCTAAACCTTGGAGTTGTAACGGCGTAGGTTGGATTAGCGGGACTAACAGGATATATGCCCATCATTGAAAACACCGCCCAAGCAGACATAGTTCCGGTATCATCATTACCGGGGAGTCCGTCCGGTGCATTTTTGTAATAGGTATCCAATAGTTCTGAAACCTTTTCTTGTGTTCTGCCTTCCTGCCCTTTTACAAAATTGAACAAATAAGGATAAGCAATATCAGGTTCGTTGGCCATATCGTACTGTCCTTTGTCAAACACGTCCTGCAATCGGTCTACAAAAGCTTTTCCTCCTCCCATTAGCCTAATGAGCCCCTTGGTGTCATGGACCACCATAAAGGAATACTGCCATGCGTTCCCCTCTATGAAACCCAAATTCTTTTCAAAATTGGCTCCGGATTCCGGATTGTAGGGAGTTAACCAGCTGCCGTCATCATTTCGTGGCCTTAATAAATTGTATTCCTTATCAAAGAGCTTTCTATAGGATACTGCCCTTTTTGAGAAACGTTTATAGTCATCCTTTTTACCAAGGGATTTCGCCAGCTGGGCGATTGCATAATCAGATATATTATACTCTTGTGTAGTTGAAACCGAC
The DNA here is from genome assembly GCA_963972175.1 of uncultured Arenibacter sp. Taxonomy (GTDB): domain Bacteria; phylum Bacteroidota; class Bacteroidia; order Flavobacteriales; family Flavobacteriaceae; genus Arenibacter. The sequence goes on along the minus strand of CAXAVP010000024.1, from coordinate 12,361 downwards.
CCGCTATTGGTGGTTTTTGTGGTGAGATATCCTTTCTCCAAATAATCTTTGATTCCCGGTCGCAATGGGTTGTTCTCTATTTGATCTGCACTCTTTACCATGGCTGAATAAGCCTTTTCCACATCAAAATCCGTAATACCCTTTAAGTAGGTATCGGCAATTACAATACCTGCAGGGTCACCTACCATGGTAGTTGTTTCCGTAGCGTTCAATTCCCATTTAGGCAACCAACCACTTTCATCATATATCTGAAGCATGCTTTTTACCATATCCGATTGTTGCTTGGGATATACCAAACTCATTAGCTGGTGCAAATTCCTATAGGTATCCCATAAGGAAAAAACCGTATAACGGGTATCCTGGGTCTTTAGTACATCCCTGGTTTTCATTTTGGGGTATTCCCCATTCACATCGTTTAAGGTGTTGGGGTGGATCAAGGTATGGTACAAGGCCGTATAAAATTTAACCTTATCCTCTTCCTGTCCTCCCTCAACTTCAATTTTGGACAAATAGCTGTTCCAATTGGCTTTGGCTTCTGCCAATATTTCATCAAATGTACGGGTAGAGGTTTCCTTTTCCAGGTTTTCACGGGCATTTTCTATGCTAACGTAAGAAACACCAATTTTCATTTCCACCACGGTAGGTTCATCAAATTTATACCGCATATAACTTCCGATACTATCCCCTACCACCACGGCCTTATATCCAGGCATTATACGGGTCTTCCCGTTGTACCCCATCCATTCTGACTCTGCACCCTTATAGGTTTTAGGCTTTTTCCATACCCCAAATTCCTCTGCAGCTTTGGAAAATCGAGCGACAAAATAAACAGGATAGGCTTCTTCTGGCTTGTAGTAACAAAAAGAACCTACTGTTCGCACCCCTTCTATCTCAGTAGGAGACACTACCTTTACCGAAGCCCCTTGCTCATTGGTAAGTCCCAAGCCAAGATTGATCAAGATATTACCCTCTCCTTTGGGAAAGTGGTACTTGCTAACACCTACCCTAGTTGTGGCCGTTGCCTCTACCTTTACCTTATGCTTGTCCAAGAAATTGGAATAATACCCCACTTTGGACACCTCTTCGGAATAGGTGGTGCCGTAATCCAAGTGATCTACCTTTAGCGCCCCGGTAGTAGGCATGGCAAGAATAACCCCCAGTTCTGGGCAGCCTACACCACTAAGATTCACATGACTGAAACCTGTTAGAAAGGAATTTTCATGCACATAGGGAGTAGACAACCATCTACTATCCTTCTCCAGTGGCAAATTTTCAGGTCCTGCGACATTGAATGGCGACACATTTACCATCCCCCTTACGGCAATGGGCCCAGGGTTGGTTGTTCCAAAATTAGAGGTCCCAATAAACGGATTTACGTAATCTACCGGTTTTTTTTGAGCCATGATGCCCATGGACAAAAAAAATATAACCAAGAAAGTTTTATATGGTAAGTTCATCATTATTTCTTTCGTTTCCATTTTCTTAAAAAAAGTGGGGCCAACAGCTTTGGACCTTTCCCTCCTTTACTCTATCTATTACTATATTCTAAATTATCTAAACGCCTTATTTCAAAAGCTTCAAACACCCTACCTTCACAACACATACAGCCGTCTTTTATGCTGCATTCACTCCTGCTTATAGCTATTCTACGATTACCTCATCTACAAACATCCAAGAACCGCCACCTGTTGGTGGCGTACCCAGATTTCTTGCAATAACCTTGACAAACCTAGCCGATTGCTGCCCTATTTCCAGGACGAAATCCTTTAATTCCGAACTACTATTTACCGCATAGGGCCTATTTATGTCTCCTACACTCTTATAGGTCTTTCCGTCATCTGATAAGAGTACCTCTACACCAACTGGGAAATATATCCCTGACCCTTGGTTTTCCAAAGATCCTATGGTTACTTTTTTAATCTCCGTTGGGTTTTCTAGGTCAATGATCAATTCCATATCATCTCCCAACCACCCTTGCCATTGGCCGTCATGAAAATTTTTGGATCCCCGCATTACATTTACCATACCCAGTTCCTTGGCACCTTGGTAGCTGTTATGGTACCTATTAATATAGGTGACCGGTTTTCCTGCTGCCTTGTGGTATGTAATTGTTTTTTCAAACAAGTCGCCTATTGGTTTACCCTCCTTGAACACTTGTGCTTTGATGGTAGTGGTCTTATCAATGGTTATGGGAGCGCTGTATTCTTCAGACTCCTCAGACACAGAGCTCCCATCTAGGGTAAAGCGTATATCGGAATCTGGAAATTCCGATTCCAGCACCAAGGAAATGGCACCACTTTCCAAAACAGTAGCCTCCACTGAAACTTGATAAACACTTTTTGCATAGTTGATTCCCAATACATCGTATCTTTTAAACAAGCCACTGACCCTTCTTGAAAAATCTAACCATTCCTTATCCTCTTTTTGACTCCAAACCGATTCTGCCAAGGCCGCCAATCTCGGATAGGTCATATATTGTGCCTGTGCTTCGGTAGGCACATATTCTGTCCATAGGTTGGCCTGGCCGCCCAAGACATGGTTAGCCTGCTCAGTGGTCATTTCTTCCACTACCGGATCAAACTTATAGACCTTGCTAAGAGGTAGGTTGCCACCCCATGCCAATGGTTCCAGGTCCTGATCACCTTGATAATAATCAAAATAACAATGTGAGGTAGGCGACATTACTACATCATGACCTGCCTCGGAAGCTTCTAGACCACCTTTCACCCCTCGCCAACTCATAACCGTAGCCCCAGGTGCAAGACCGCCTTCCAAGATTTCATCCCAACCTATCAGGGTCCTTCCCTTTGAACTAATAAAACGTTCCATGCGTTTTATAAAATAGCTTTGCAATTCCTCCACATTGGCCAAACCTTCATCACGAACTCTTTTTTTACAGTCCGCACACACTTTCCAATTTGTTTTGGTTGCCTCATCGCCTCCTATATGAATGTACTGGGAAGGGAACAGCTCCATTACTTCCAATAGAACATTTTCCAAAAATGCAAATGTAGATTCCTTACCCGGGCAATATATTTCGGTTATAGGCCACACCCCTCCCGAGGGAACCATAATTTGATGTTGAAAACAGGACAGTTCTGGATAAGAAGCAATGGCGCTCATTACATGGGCTGGCATCTCTATTTCAGGAACAACATTAACTCCCTTACTACTGGCATAGGCCACTATTTCCTTTATATCTTCCTGAGTATAAAATCCTCCCAAAGTAGCTTTGGCACCCAACTCTGGGGTTGGACGGGCGTTCCACGGTTTTTCTTCCTGGTCTACCCTAAAGCCACCCACTTGGGTCAACTTGGGATATTTTTTAATTTCTATACGCCAGCCTTGATCATCTACCAAATGCAAATGCAGTGTATTCATTTTCAATAAGGCAAGCTGATCTATGGTGGCCAAAATATAATCTTTACCAAAAAAATGTCTGGAAACATCCATCATAAATCCACGCCATTTGAACCTAGGCGCATCGGAGATATAAACATTGGGAACAATCCAATCCACAGCGTTCACAATGGTGTTACTTTCTATGGATACAGGAAGTAATTGCCTCACTGTCCCCAGTCCGTACAAAAACCCAGAATACCCCTTGGCCTTTATAGTTACCTTCTCTTTGGACACTTCAAGTACATAAGCCTCTTCCTGCAGGGAAGCGTCAATAACTAATTCAACAAAGTTATTAGCTGGGGCATCGGTTACCACTTCCAATTCCCAATTAGCCGACCTATTAAATTTCTCTATCAAAAAATTAACTACCTCAGCAAACTCCCCGTCCACCACGAATTTGGTATCCGAGGTAAACTCAAAAGCACCTGGTTTTAATATAAGTTCCTTAGGTTTGGGAACAATATGTATGTCCTCTTTGGAAAAAACGGCCTTGCTTTTCTCGGAACAGCCAAAAGCTGTCAATAGCAAGATTAACAGCACACTACCTACAACAACTTTATTCATGTTTTACGCTACTTCTTTTTAATGAATACCTTCTCTATTACCTATCCAATGGAATCAGTTCTTTACGTCCATACTTTTAAACCTACCATCTTCGGTAACCACCAATGTTTTCCCAGTAAACGGACTTTTTACCGAAATGGTCCAACCAAAACTACTTTGTTCATAAACCGCTTTAACTGCCTTACCTAGAATCTCTTTGGGTTGGGACACCTGCGCTACCGCATCTTCCCTGCCATGCAAAATTCCCCTGTAAAGAGAATACATATGCCATTTTATGTAATCGTCTTTAGGAATAGAAAAATCAGCGTTCCCACCTACCTCTTCGGTGGAAAAATACACATAACCCCAATGCTCGGGTTCGTGCATATTAATTACACCTTGTGGTGACCATACCCAGTTATATTCGGGCATAAATTTTCCTTTTGCATCCTTTTTCCTTGAATAACGCCCTTCATCAAGATCAAAATCCCAGTTTACCCTAGAGAAATTAATGCGCCAGAATTGATTCTCCGGAATGCCCCCGCCTGCACTAGCTTCGGTAATCACCTTCCAAGGAAGGGCTATCTCAACGGTCCAACCCTTGTCCAAATCCGATGAATTGTTCAAAGTTCCATCTATATGAACTGCCGATTTTACCCCTTGTATGTCCCAACTGTCTATTACCTTACCATGATTCCTATATGGCTTGGTCAAAAACAAATCCCATAGGGTATTATGGGCATTCATCTCATACTCGTAATAATTATGGGTATCCCCATCAGGGTCTATAAAAATTTCAAAATCGTTGTTGTAAAAGATAACTGTATCCCTTTGTTTAAGGGTTGCCCACACATGCGGCTCCTCCATTTCTGCCAACACATACAAATAATCCTTATCCCACAACATTTTCATTCTGGTCCTATAGGTTGGCGTCTTATCCCCTTCTATATCAATATAATCCTGTGACCAAGGTGCCTTCTTCCAGGCCAATTCATCATTTTTTCCATCTATGACCAAGGCGTCATTGGCCTTATAGGCTATATAGTTCCTTGGCACTTTATCTTGGGCGTCCAGGGTATGAACACCCAATTGCATTAGAAAAATTACCAAAGCACATTTTACTGCTCTTTTAAAATATCTGTGTTCCATATAAAGAATTTTTATTGATTAGATGCGGTAACAACCAAACCTAAGGACTAGCCCCTATAGACTATTCTCTTTGGTAAATTTCACTATTTCTGAAATACGTCCAAAAGCCAAACCAGTCACCGTGTCTGCAGCCCCATAGTATATAGCAACCTTATCCTCTTCTAATGAATGCAGGGCAGCACAAGGAAAAACTACATTTGGCACATCGCCCATACACTCGTAATTTGTTTGCGGTGACAATAAATATGGCTTTGTTCTAAACAATACCTGATCTGGACGATCTTTGTCCAATATGGCGGCACCCATGGAATACCTAAATCCGTTGCAGGTATTTATAACACCGTGATAAAAGGTCAACCATCCTTCGTCTGTAAGAATTGGTATAGGACCTGCCCCAATTTTGGTACACTGCCATGCACTGTCTACAAAAGGAGTCACTTTCATAACACATCTGTGCTCTCCCCAGTACTTCATATCCGGGCTATAACTAATATAAATATCCCCAAACGGTGTATGTCCATTATCGCTCGGCCTACTTAACATAGCGTATTTTCCATCTATTTTCTCCGGAAATAAAACCCCATTTCTATTAAAGGGAAGAAAGGCATTTTCGCACTGAAAAAACTCCTTAAAGTCAAAAGTGTACCCAATTCCTATAGTAGGACCATGATACCCATTACACCAAGTAATCCAATACCTGTCCTCTATAAATACCACACGGGGGTCATACTTATAGTCCGATTCTATCATATTGGTATTCCCCTCACCAAATACAATTGGTTCATGGTTAATATCCCAATTGATACCATCCTTGCTAAAACCTGCAAAAATATTCATTTGGACGGCCTTGTTATCACAGCGGAACACCCCTGCAAACCCGTCCTTAAAAGGAACCACTGCACTATTAAAGATACTATTGGAAGAGGGTATTGCATCTCTCTCAACCACTGGGTTTTCTGAATACCGCCAAACTACATCTGCACAATCAGCAGGCCTTTCTTGCCATGGAATACTATTCACTTTATATTGATTTATAGGTTAAACTTTATTTAATTGCTTTTTAAAAAATATATTGTAACCATGGATAAACTAGTAAAATATAACCTACATACTTTTACCCACTTATTCTCCTTATATGCCCGAATGCAATTTCACACGCCATAGACAAGCTTAACGACATTCCCTTAATTGGGTATTTTCCTTACTTTATCCAACCATGTGAATTTAAGAATAGCCGATGTAAGAACAAACACCGCCAAGGCAATTATTGCCTTTGGATAGTCACGGATCATAAAATATATAGGCAGTACAATCATACTGGACTGCCACACAATCCCAACCACACAGTTCATCATATCCCACCAAAATTCATTGTTCTTCTGAAAACTGGGATCTTCCGCCTTTAAATCCTTATATATTGGGTTCCACCACCCCCATGGCCTAACATTTTTATAGAATGATTTTAAAATTTCCCGATCTGTAGGGGCACTTAAATAGGTCCCCAAAAACGACCCCAACAAAGAAACCCCGAAGATTATGGGAAATAGGTATATAGCATGGACCTGTGAAAGGTTGTATAAAAGGCTGTCCTCTACAAAATTCCCCTTATTCTGATCCAGAACAAATTGCAGGGAAGCAATAACCAATCCAGATAACATACCCAAAAAATACCCCCAACCATTAAATCGCCACCATATCCATTTTAAGAAATTAGCGGCCACATAACCTCCAAACAGGGCACTAGTAATCCAAAGGGTAAGTGAGTTAATAGAATCGGCAAAGAACCCCATAAAAACCCCTAAAAACACCACAACAAAAGAAGCGATATGACTGGCCTTAATATAATGCTTATGGGAGGCCTCCGGTTTAAAATACTTTTTATAAATATCATTGACCAGATAAGCTGGACCGGCGTTGACAAAAGCCGAAAAGGTAGACATAAAGGCTGCCAACAAACCAGCCAACAACAAGCCCTTTATTCCTACGGGGACGTGGAAATTAATAACTTTGGGCAAAATAACTTCCATATCCCCGCCTGTTAAGGAGGTATCCGAAATCATTCCGGGCGTTAGCACTACTAGGGCTATCACCACAATACCCGTAATAAGCAGATAACGCGGTATAAACAACACCAAATTGGTAAATCCGCTCATATACGCAGCTTCCTTAACAGTCTTGGTAGATAATATTCGCTGAAGATCATAACTTGGCGTTGGCCCTGCAATACTGGCAAAAAAGCCTTTAAAAAGGGTCATCCCTATCAAGGCCCCGAACATTTTATATCCTTCGGAATCTATCAAATCATTAAAGGCCTGAAATTCCTGATCCCAATGGGTTCCCAATTCCCAGCCAAAAAATACATTCTTCCATTCGGCACTTATTACCGAATTTATTTGTACATCGGTAAAGGCAAAAAAGGCGTATCCTGCAACAAGCAGCCCCGCGATAACCATAATAACATACTGCAATACCTCCGTAGCCACTACAGAGAACATCCCTCCCTTTACGGTATAGATGGTAGTGAGAAAAATAATGATTACCGCATAGGATTGCTCCGAAGTCAACAATATCATATCACCCAAATGAACAGCTAAATCCCAAGGCAAAATAATCGTTAAAAATTTCCCGACCCCTTCAAAGAAATAAGCAATGAACCCTACGGCAGCTACAATGGCAAATACGGCAACTATACTATGTGAAGCCCTTCCGGCCCTATCATCCCCAAAACGGGTCAGTATCCACTCCGAACCGGTCATAATGTTGGACCGCCTAATCCAGACCGCCAAAAACATCATTACAAAAATTTGGTTCCATATTGGCCATAACCACATGAACATAAAGCTTTTTACACCGTATAGAAATAAAATCCCCACCATCCAGGCGGTTCCGGAAACATCAAACATTCCAGAGCCATTACTGAGCCCCAAATAATACCATTTAATATTGTTCCCCCCCAAGAAATACGACTTAAGGCCCTTTGAGGCTTTTTTTGAAACCCATATACCTACAAAGAGCGTAAGCACTACATAAACAATAATTATCGATATATCAATTACATTCATTAAACTCCTATTTTTAAGGGTTATCAAATAGTATATCCAACGGCCGTCTTCAGGGTGCTAAAAGTTAAAAAGAAGGTATTACGCCATGTTTTTCCTTAGCAAAAGACAACTACTCTATTTTTTTTTATAAATTCCCCAAATTTTCATGATGGGGTTGACCGCAATCATTTTTTTTACAAAAAATTACAAGTGTTTGCGACTTTAAGAATTAAATATTTGATTTTTTTCAGGGAAGGAGAATAAATTTAGACCAACAACCAAACCGTAAAGCCAAACGCCTTTATTTGGAAACAACCCCCAGCGTGAACTAAGCATTCAAATAAATATGCGGTATCAAAATATATTGGGCAAGAACAGCTCTAGGGAATTCAGCATTAATTACCGACACCATATAGCTTTTTGGCTGGTTTATATACTTTTCAATATTTTAAGGTGGGGCAACGTACACCAAGACTTTATATATTCCTTAAAAACCAATCTATTGGGATTCCCCATTCATATGGCCCTTGCCTATCTAAATATTTATTTTTTAATGCCCAGGTTTGTATATACTAAAAAATACGTCACCTACACCTTATTATTACTGGCATCCTTATATATTAGCCTACTTATAAAGTTTAACCTAACCTATTACCTTGTAAGTACCAACGTAATGCCAGAGTGGGGAGGCGAAGAAAGCCTAACCCTAAACTACGCTATCGTAACCATGTTGGGAGAACTGTATGTTATGTCTTTTGTTACAGCCATCAAAATAACGGTAGACTGGCTAAACGAAAGCCGCAAACTGCATGAGGTGGAAAAAAGACAGCTGACCACAGAATTAAAATTCCTAAGGTCCCAGGTCTCTCCACATTTTTTCTTCAATACCCTGAACAACATTTACTCCTTAACCTTGGAAAAATCGGACAGGGCCCCACAAATTGTAATGCGGTTATCAGAATTAATGCGTTATTTGCTATATTCGACAGATAAGCCCTACCAGGATTTAACCAAGGAAATTGAATGTATTCAAAACTATATAGATTTAGAGCGTATCAGGTTCAACAAATCCTTAAATATAGAAATGAACGTTTCAGGAGATGTGGAAGGCAAGGGAATAGCCCCAATGCTCCTTATACCATTTGTTGAAAATTGCTTTAAGCATGGAGCCAACAAAAGCCTTGGTGAAGTACAGATAAAAATAAATCTAGAAGTTGTAGACAATATCTTAAAATTTGAGGTCCGTAATAACATTCCCCAAAACACCAAGGAGCATTTAACACCCTCCACTGACGGGGGCATAGGACTTACAAATGTAAAAAAGCGATTGGAAATAGGCTACGAACCCAACGACTACGACCTATCTATATTTGAAGAAGATGAAATGTTTAATGTTATTCTGAAACTAAAAGTGTAATGAGTATGAAGGCCATATTAATAGACGACGAACCACTAGCAATCAATGTACTAAAAAATTATGTTGACCAAATCAAGGAATTACAACTAATACAAACCTTTACCAATGCGATTGACGCCTCCACTTTTTTACAGAGAAATGAGGTCGATATTATTTTCTTGGACATAAATATGCCCATAATGAACGGACTAGACCTCCTGGGAGCCTTAAATTCCAAGGCTATGGTAGTCATGACCACTGCCCATGAAGAATATGCCTTAAAAAGTTATGAGCTAGAGGCTATAGATTATTTAGTAAAACCTATTCCGTTTCCAAGATTTCTAAAAACCATACATCGCATTATTAAACTTAGGGAAGGACTCCCACAGAGTACTACCCAGACCAAAAGCGAAAATCCTAGTATTTTTATAAAGATAGATAAGAAAAAGCTGCAGAAGGTTTATTTGGACGATATCATTGTAATAGAGAGCTTAAAAGATTACATCCGCATTAAGACCAAATCCAATAAATTCATTATACACAAAACATTAAGTAGCTTTACTGATGAACTCCCATCGGACAAATTCATTAGAATACATAGATCCTATACTGTTGCTATAGACAAAATTGAAGCCGTTGAAGGGAATAGTATTGAAGTTCAAGGGATACGTTACACTATAGGAAGAAGCTACCTTAACGAGGTCAAGGGAAAAATCCTAAATGAAGATATGGAATAACAATTTTCTATTTTTCCAATCCATTTTATCAAATAACTACGAACATTGCCACTATTCTCGTTTGGCTTTTCACAAACGCTGTTAGTCGAAAAATAATCGTTAAATATTTGTAAATACCATAAATTTATAGGGCTTGCACTAACAATAAACAAATGCCCTATAAATTCAAAATTCATTTATCATCGTTTTCAGGATTAGGTATTTTGCCCATCCTTTATTTGGCCATGTCTGTAGCAACGGTCGGCTGTACTTCTGGCGTTAAAACTACTGTGGCGACCAATTCCAGCACTGCACGGCCATCCATTCCTGATAAAATAGATTTCACTTTCCATGTGAAACCTATTTTATCGGACCGCTGCTTTACATGTCACGGACCGGACAAGAACGCTGTTGAAGGCGGACTCTCCCTACATACCGCAGAGGGTGCCTATATGGCATTGGGCAAAAACAAGGACCACCATGCCATTGTACCAGGGAATCTGGAAAAGAGTGAGCTTATAAATAGAATCTATACCTCGGACGAATCCCTATTGATGCCCCCACCGGAATCTAATCTGGTCCTGGAAGAATACGAAAAGGAAATCCTAAAAAAATGGATAGAACAAGGTGCTGAATACAAGACTCATTGGGCATTTATCGCTCCCGAAAAACCAGAAGTACCCCAAATAAAGGAAGCTGCTTGGGGTCACAATGAAATTGATCAATTTGTTTTATCAAAACTGAAGGAAAACGGATTGGCACCCAACAAAAAAGCCTCCAAAGAAAAATTGCTAAGACGTGTTTTTTTCGACCTTACAGGGTTGCCTCCGAGTGTTGGACAGATTGAAAAATTTGTAAATAACAATTCACCCCTTGCCTACGAGCAGGTCATAGATTCATTATTACAAACGCAAGACCATGCTGAGCATATGTCTGCCGAATGGATGGATATAGCGCGCTATGCGGACACCCATGGGTACCAGGATGATTTTGAACGCATTATGTGGCCTTGGAGGGACTGGGTCATCCATGCCTTTAGCAAAAACATGCCGTATGACCGGTTTGTAACCTATCAACTGGCCGGCGACCTACTCCCCAATGCGAATGCCGAACAAATCCTGGCCACCGGCTTTAACAGAAACCACAAAATCACCTTTGAAGGAGGAGTAATCCCTGAAGAGTATAGAGTGGAATACGTTGAAGACCGGGCAGTAACCTTTGGAACAGCATTTCTGGGCCTTACCTTTGAATGTGCCCGTTGCCATGACCACAAGTATGACCCCATTAGCCAAAAAGAACATTTTGAACTTTATAGCTTCTTTAACAATATAGACGAGCTTGGGCTTACACCCGGAGGGGCAGGCAAAATTCCCAAACCCTATATGACCATTACCGAAAAAGAAAAAAACGGGGTGCTGAGCTTTGTGCAAATGCAAAAAACCGAAATGAAAGAAATTCCGGTCATGGTCATGAACGAAATGGAAGATATAAGACCTTCATTTATTTTGAACAGGGGTGTTTATGACCAACCTACTACCCAGGTTTATCCCAACACTCCACAATCTATTTTACCCTTTCCAAGTGAATATCCGCAAAATAGATTAGGATTGGCCAAATGGTTGTTCCACAAGGACAACCCCTTAACGGCCCGGGTGGCAGTCAATAGGTTTTGGCAGCGTATGTTCGGAAACGGATTGGTAGCCTCCTCATTTGATTTTGGCAATCAAGGCTCCTTACCCACCCACCCAGAACTATTGGATTTTTTAGCCATCAAATTCAGGGATGAGGGTTGGGATACCAGAAAAATATTAAAATACATTGCACTATCGGCCACCTATCAACAAAGCACCGAGCTTACCAAAGAATTACAGGAACTGGACCCTGAAAACCGACTTTTGGCCCGTGCGCCCCGACTGCGACTTACGGCCGAAGTGATACGTGACCAAGCCCTAAAAATAAGTGGGCTACTCAACCGTGAAGTAGGAGGTCCAAGTGTAAAACCCTATCAACCGGCCGGGATTTGGGAAGCCACTACCGGAGGGGGAGGTGGAAGTACGGCAACCTATGTTACCAGCACTGGGAAAGACCTATATAGAAAAAGTCTATATACAGAT
>CAXAVP010000023.1:0-28256 GCA_963972175.1 uncultured Arenibacter sp. | reverse complement strand
GGCCACAATACCGAGAAGGGTCAACAAAACCGCTATGGTCATGGCCGTGGAAACCGACATTCTCCCAGAAGGTATAGGCCTATTCCTGGTTCGGTTCATCAAGGCATCCAAGTCCTTTTCAATAACCTGATTATAGGCATTGGAGGCTCCCACCATACAGTAGCCACCAAAAGCCAGCAATAGAACCGACACCAAATTGATTTCAACGGCACCCAGAAAATATCCGGCTATGGACGAAAAAACCACACTTACAGCAAGCCTTGCTTTAGTAATCTCTTTAAAATCGGCGAAATACAAAGATAATGCTGTGTTTTTCACCGAACTGACCGCCATTTTCATCTACTTTTTTTAAAGGGACCGCAAAGATACACCGCATTAGAATTTTTTGCAACCAAATAATCATGTTTATGTTATTTACTGCTACTTTACACTTTGAAATCCAGACGATACTCTCGCACCCCCTTGCAGTTTAAGGTTAAGGAACTTAAGATATCATTCAAAACCACACCATAAACCAAAAAAATCACCCCCACCCATCACATTTTAGGGCAAAAAAAATCCCGAGCCAAGGCTCGGGATCTATATATAATAAGCTTTATACTATTGCAACTTAAAGGTAATTGGAATACTAAAGGGAACACGTACCGGTCTACCTCTTTGCTTTCCTGGAGTCATCTTGGGCAATTTACTAATAATCCTAGCAGCCTCTTTCTCCAAATTCTTATCCGGACCTCTCATCCTTACATTACCAATACTTCCATCTTTCTGAATAACGAACATAATGTTAACCCTTCCCTGTACTCCCATTTCCTGAGCGATTTCCGGGTATCTAAAGTTTTTACCAATATGCTTCTGCATCATACGGTTAAAACACTCCCTAAGTTTATTTTTTGGCTCGTTTTCACAACCTGGAAAAATTGGAACATCTTCAATAACGGCAAATGGTACATCTACGTCCTCTACCACCTCTTCCACTTCAATATCCTCTACCTCAATAATTTCCTCTTCCTGACTGGTTTCAGTAGACTCGATCACCGTTTCCTCTACTTCTTCCTCATCCTCAACAACCTCAATAATTTCAGGCGCTGCTGGTGGCGGTGGTGGCGGTGGAGTTTTTATCTGTTCTGTCATAGGAACTTCCTCATCCAAGGTGTCCTCCACATTCATGGTATAATCAAAATTGTTATCGTCGTCATATGTTTTCCATTCGAAAGCCACATACGTCAACAGCATCACCAATGCAAGACCAATAACGAAATAAAGCCCGCTATTTCTTGATAAATCCGCCTTAGGATTCTTTTTAAGTTCCATAGTTCTTCTTTTTTAATGTTCGCTAATTTATATATTTATTTTATCTGTTTAAAATTTTTTGTTAAAAAATATACAAATAAATTTCAACAGTTCAAAGGATCCAAAATATCAATTACACTCCTAAATGCGGGCATCCAAATACTTTACCAAGGTAGTTCTTTTACAGCCTTACCGCAAAAACACTTAAGTAACAAGGGATTAGCAGCTTCCTTTTAAAAACGGACCCCAAAATACTTAAAAAAAATGTTACTTGCCCCACTTCAAGGAAGTATTTCCGGAGAAAATATACTTCACTACATAGGCACCAACAAAAGCACCAGCACTATTGGCCAAAAAATCCAATATACCAGGATCTCTATGGGCCGTGGCAACACCTTGTAATACCTCAATAACCATACCATAAATTACAGCGGTCAGAATCGAGATAAATACCGCCCTTTTAACGGTTGTATTTTTAGATTTTAACTCCCTATACCCTAAGCAGCCCAAGAAGGCGAATACAAAATAAAAGGTAAAGTGCACCACCTTATCCAAATGTGGAATGTCTACAGACGGCAGACTGTCCCCTTTAAACGAAAATAAGCTGAGCAGTGTAATGAACACCGTCCAGCTTATAAACAATATTGTAAAAAGGTATTTTTTAAGCACCAACCAGCTCTTTGTAATCTGCATCGTTGAGCAAGCCATCCAATTCCGAAGAATCGCTGATCTTAATTTTTATGATCCACCCATCCCCGTAAGGATCCGTATTTACTTTTTCCGGTTCATCTTCAAGAGATTCATTAAAGGCTACTATTTCACCGCTTAAAGGAAGAAACAGATCGGAGACGGTCTTAACGGCCTCCACCGTTCCAAAAACCTCATCCTTATCCAAGGTTTCGTCCAAGGTTTCAACTTCCACATAAACAATGTCACCCAATTCTCCCTGAGCAAAATCAGTGATCCCCACTATGGCCGTATCCCCTTCCACTTTAACCCATTCATGGTCTTTGGTGTATTTTAAATCTGCAGGTATATTCATTACTTTTCTTTATTAAGCAAGCAAATGTATAAGATTATCTCTTGTAAATCAAAAAACTTATTTAAACTTTTTACCAGCTACCTAACTTTTTCATCAATAGTATGGCCTATATTTCTTACAGCTTAATTCCCAAAGTTGTATCGCAAGGTAAACCCAGTATTAACAGAGGTCTGGGGAAACGCTGTGGAAACGGCAAATTTGGAAAAGGAATGATCGTAAAAGAACAGGGCATTAAGACTCTTGCTCAGGGCGTAATCGGCCACAAATTTCATGGAAATTAAATTTTGTCCAGAGGTTATTTGGTTGTTATCAATATCCAGGTTACGTATAATAGTTATATTGTCCCTAAGGGTTACATCGGCCTTTAGATTCAAATCCCCTTTTAAACGTTGCTTCTGTCCTCCAATATTGGTAACAAACTTTACGTCCTTAAATCTATACCCTAGACCTACCGTATATTCCTTGCCGTTGATCTCTGTTAACAAACTATTGTCAAAACTCAAGGACAATGCCCTATCTGTTCTTATCTCCGCCAATACGCTCATGGAGTTTTTCATTTCAAAATCTACTCTCACCAGTGGATTAAATTGATCTGTAAGCACCACATTGTTCATTATGTTCACCGGTAGAAAATCGTCATTTTCGGTATTTATTGGCTCCATACCCTCGTTTTCCAACTGGGTCCGGGTTAAGTTGGTCTGAAAAGAGTTGATACTATAGGCAGACCTATAACCGTGGCTAAGTGAGAAGCGCTTAAATTTTTTCTTAAACCAAGGGTTCCTCATTAAGCCGGTATACTTAATATTCCAATTGGGAATGGGAATATCCCTAAAGGCATCCAAGCTTACTTTATTGGGATCTTTTCCCGTATATGCCGCAAAAAAGGCCGGAAGCAATACATCCTGACTGGTTTTCCCGTAGCGTTCCGGGAAGCCATCGTCATCTACTTCACCCGTGTCGTGGTTTCTTTCAGCTACGATCCTATTGGCAATAGTAATCCTATTTTGTTTAAAGGTTTCAAAACTGGAAGAATCAAATTCGTCACTTCTACCAAAGGCTGTACCTATCATTAAAGTAGAAATACTAAAGTTACCATAATTGTTGCCTAGGAGGTTCACATAATCAAATACGTCGTTCCCCATATTGGACACATTGAAATTCTCCTGATAGCTCTCGGAATATTGCCTATCCGCTACCAAATCTATAGTAAGATCGCGAGTAGGTTGGGCTGTAGCCGTTATATTCAACTGCTTATTGGTATTCTCTGTGTATTGCTGATTAAATTCAGGGAAGGTAGTTAACCAACCGTTCCTTGCCGCCTCAAAGCGTACATCGGCCTGACTACCAAATACAAATCCTATGGTTGGCTTTGCGGTACCAATAAACCCGACAGATCTGGTATATCCCGGCAACACCTTACCACTATTCTGACTATAGGTGACATTAATTCGCTTCACCATTGTTAGCACATCTATAAAGGCATTGTACCCAGCTGAAGCACCTTTGTTTGTTGCATTGCCCTCTTCCCGGGAAGAAGGATTACCGGCTTTGTCCAAACGAGCAGGTCTCCTATTCGTAGTTTTGGTTTCCTTTCTGCCCAAACCAAGGAAATCATAGAACCTTTGCATGGTCAAGGAGGTTGTTAAATTGTGGGTATTGGCATTCTGCACCGTATTGATATCCTCTCCGGCCACCTCGTTTAAGGCATCCCCACCTCTTTGCCAGTCAAAATTACTGGTATAGGTGTACTGGGCATTGATAAAATCCAAGGCCGGTATCTTGTTAAACGGCAACTCATAATTCAACTGCATTTCTTGAGAATGCCTATTGGGCTCCCCCAAATCAAAAAAGCCGTCCCAAAGACCTAAGGCTTGGTTTATATCCGAATCCGAATTCCCATCTTCTTCAAAATAGTTCCTGACTATATTGTTGTTGGAGGCCGTTAGACTTAAACGCAATGACTTGGTTAGACTGTAATTAATGGCATATTGCCAATTGAACAAATAATTTCTTTGCTGCAAAAATGGCAGATCCAATTTCTCCACACCCGGCTCAAAAACATCCCTAAACTTTTGTTGGTTAAAAGAACGATTGATATTTGATTGCAGGGAAATACTGGCCGGCAGTACATTTAAATTCAAATCCTTTAACCACTTTAAATACTTCCCGGTAAAAAGGGAATCTTTTTTGGCAAAGGGTTCTAAAGTAGCAGGTTTAAAGTTGTGGTTGTACACAAATCCGGTCACCACATTCTGTTCCTTTAGTTCGTCAATTTCAAAATCCCTATGGTCCACCTCGTTATAGGAGTAATTAAAGGTAAAGTTCTCTATATCATAGAAATTGGCGTCGGCCTCCTCGCTCCTATCCTTTCTTACCCCGATAAAGTTTACACTGGTCCTCTTGGTGTAGTCTTCTGCCTGTTGCTTAATGGCCTCGGCATCCTCGGCGGTTTCCGCTGCCGCGATACGATCTTCCAGTTTAAGGTCTTCATAAACCGGATCAAATTCCGGAGTAATCACCTGTTCGGAAATACCATAGTTAAACGGTAGCTGCAAGCCCCATTTTTCAGGAAACAGCTGTCCAATATTAACATTGGTCACCACATCATAGGAAATGGCATCTTCCCTTGCCCGCTCATTGGGCATCTGATCTATAGCCCCAAAGCCAGAGGTACTTTTACTACCAGTAGCCGACACATTGGCAAAATCGGCCATATTCATATCCATGGCCGCGATGGCTGCCCACCCTCCATTGTTATCCAGTCCGGAAAGTCGCAATTCATTAAACCATACCTCGCCCCTGGCAGGAAGGTTATCATCATTTTTAACCCCTACCATCATACTGCGTATACTACCCAAGGATGGATTACCGCGAATACCTATTCGTATTTTGCCCAAGGTCCGTGGATCAAACTCATTTACCTGCACCACTTCCCCATTGTCAATTTCATAATAATTGACCGTGCTCAGGGTTTGGGCTGAAATCCCAGCCGATTTAACCTTGGACAAATCATCCAAGGAAACATTCAATTCGTTTACATCGGGCCAAATTTCGCTCTCCGAACTCGCCCCAAAAGGGGTAAACTGCAATGGCAACTCTATTTGGTAATAGTTTTGTGAAAAATCCGAACCTATTCTAATAAATCCAACCAATGGGGTTTCGCCCTCAGCGTAATCCGATTCCACTATCTCCTCGGCATGCATAAACATCTTAAGGCGTTTATACTGTCGCACATCAATGTTCAAATTCTTAAACACCCCTCTCGCGTCCCTTGGTTCCAAATTTTCCACTACAAAGGACAAGGATTGTTCATTTTGACGAATAATAGTATTGTTATTATTCAACCTTTCCCGTTGTACCCCTGGAGGCAACACATAAGGAATTGGGGTTCTAGCGGCATTTTCTTCTATGTTCACTGCATTTACATCCACCAAGGTACCGTCATCTGATGGGTCAGAATCCACATCGGGCTCCAAAGAATTGGTATAAGTACGCCAATCGCCACGCACCAGGTCCAAGGTTGCAAAACGCAGCACCACATTACTGGAGAAGCCTGTAAGGTACATCCTCATAAAACTGATGGACCTAAAGTCGCTTATACCTCCTATGGCATCGGTAAAATCACTTAAGGGGATCTTATACTGAATCCAACGTTCGTTCAAGGTATTACCGTTAGGCAGGGATCTTGTTACCCCCTCCTTGATATCCGTCACATATTTATCGTTAATGGTAGTCCCAGGTTTTATCCTTATACGGTATTCATAATAGCTATTTACCGTATTCATGGTTCCGTCCCTGTCTATATCCTCCACATCGGGCAGGGTGGTAGACCCCCTGTTGGTGTCGCTCACTTCTACAGGAGAGTTACCATCCGGGTTATTGTAGTTTAAATATCGTTCCAGAATACTTCCCTCCCTATTCAGGAAATATTCATAATTATCCAATGCCGGATCTTCGGCCGGACCGTTATAGGTAATTCCTCCCTCAAAGGTATAGGTAGATTCATCTGCATCGGTAAGACCGTCAAAACCTACATCCTGCACTCCCCTGTTGTTTTGGTCAGCATCAAAGGCATAGACCAAGGATTGGGTAGCGGGCACCTTACCCCAGCCGGTTTTATAGGTAAGATCACTGGAAATAGGATCTACCGGCAAGCCATTTTCATATTGTTTCCTACCATCGGGCAAAATATCTTCCGAGATATTCCCTAGGTTGATCACCAGGTCCCCTGGACTGGTAGACACTCCATCCACATAGGGGTCCAACACCCAAAACTGAACGTATTCTACATTGGACTGTTCAAAATCGGTACTGCTTAAGGAGCGCATAATCCCAGCCCATTTATCCTGCGGCTGCTCGCTCACAAAATCAGGATTGGCATTGTAAGGACCTTTCATGTCCGGATAATAGGCTATATCCAAGGTGTTTTGGGCCAAAGTCTGCCCCTGTGCCACGTCTTGATTAAAAACATCCTGTATATATATCCTTCGGGTTTCGTTGGTTGAGATATCATCGTCACTCAAAGCTGTTGGCCGTTGATTGGAATAAAATATAGGGTCTACTGTATACCAGGCCATTTTTGCCCTTCCAAATCCGGATTCCACATTATTGATATCGGTAACAAATTCCAATGGCGGACTGGCCATGGACCAGCCTAGGAACGATCGTATATCTATGAGTGATTGGGCTCCCTCAAAATCGTCCAAATAAGTTGTTGTCTCTCCCTCAAAATCGGCATTACTTGGTGAACCGGGTATTAAGTAGGCCACTTCTCCCCTCACCGATAAATTGGAGGGAACATCGGTATCTATATTGGGCAATTTGTTTACCAAACGCGTAAGGAAGGGTACTTCTGTAGAAAAATTACTATTTAAACCAAAAATGGTATTGTTTACCGGTTCTATGCCGTAATTGGATTTCTGCGTCAAGGGTTTTTCATTGAGATTCAACAAGGTACCCCCCAACACAAAATTCTCATTAAATTGATGTTCTACATTTACCCCTGTAAAGCGTCTGGTTTGCTGCCCAAAGACGGCATTGTTTTCTACAGAAATATTGATAGGGGTATTGGAAGCTTCCAAACTGGGATCCAAAATTTGCACCGTACCGGCCTGATAGTTTACCGTATAGTCTATTCCTTCCTGTAATTGGCGGCCACCTGCGGTAACCCTAACAGACCCTCTGGGGACATTAAAAGCTCCGATGGGAATCCCATTGGTTCCCTGGGATTTGTAGGACCCCTTTAAAATAAATCTATTTTTATCCGCATCCTGTTGGGCCGCTGCCGTGGGCAATGCGTACATATTCCTAAAGACATACTTCTGCTGATTGGCGTTGTAACCTTGATCGTTATCCACGTCATACGTACCACCGCCCAAGAGGTTAAACAGATATTCGCCAAAAGGTTCTACCTTGGTAAATATGATACTTCCGGTTTGGGAGTCGATAGTTATACCTTCCACAAAATCGAAAAATCCATCCCCACCGCTCTGAAGGTCGTTATAGGCATTTAGCCTATCCAAATTAAACACATCCAACAGAATCCTATCCTCCAAAGGCTCCGGGTTGGTGGGCCAGCCCGACCCTGCTCCGGATTCTACTGGGGTAATATAGTTTCTGGGAGTGGTCTCGGCATATAGAATATTTAGTTTGAAATCTTCCTGACTCAATTGGTAAGCACCGGTAGCATAAATATTCTTCATCATCAAATCCCAAATAGGATCCACAACATTGGTGATATTACTTTTTAAGAGTTTTAGTATCAGGGTATTGTTGTTTACGGGAATTTCGGCCCCGGCCGATACGGTAGTGGCATCCAAGCCTCCATTGGCAAATTCCCCTACCTGATATACTTCTCCGTTAAAAGTGTATTGAAAAGCCACCCCTAGTACCTCGTCATTACTCAGCCTTTGGTTTAGGGAGATATACCCCAATTGGGTATTATAGCTATAATCCCGTCCTTCCTCGAGCTTTCTGGCGTTTTCCAAAATGGCGTAATCAAAGCCTTGGTTCACCGTATAACCCGGAATATTAAAACCGCTCTGCACCGTAGCAATATCCCGTACATTTTCATTGAGCACCCCTCCGGCCCCAATCAACAAAGGGTCGTAGTCGTTGGCACTGTTTCTGGGCAAATTACCCGCAGTTGAAGTATTAAAAAAACCTGCAGGATCCCCATTGTTTTGTCCTATACGGGTCCTATCCTGTCTTACCTCGCCTAAATCCTGAATGGCCACTACGTTTCTAACGTTCAATGTTTGCTGGCTCCTATTGGTAACCCATACTTCCAATCTGGTAATTTGCACCTGACTCCTTATGTACGGATAGTTTTCCAAGGCAGCATCATAATTGTCCCTAAAATAATGGGCCAGGAAAAAGTGTTTGTCCTCATCGTAATCTTGTGCCCTTAGCTCAAAATCGTTCACCGTTCCTCCGCCTTGGGCCACTACTGTATTGTTCTGCGACCGTTGTTCAGAGAAGACGGCGGTTACCGTAGTTTTCCCAAACTGCAATTGGGTTTTTATCCCAAAAAGACTTTGGGCCCCAGTGATCAACGAACTGTTTAACGGCATGCTTACATTTCCCACTTCAATTTTCTGAAGTATATCATCCTCTGAAGGGGTATAATCCAATTTCACCAAGTTCTGGAAATCAAAGGTAGCCTCGGTATCGTAGTTGGCAGTAACCTGTAGGCGTTCACCAATTTTCCCCAACATACTTAGACTAATTCTCTGATCAAAGTCAAAGGAAAGGTTGGTACGGTTTCTGGGTGACAGGGAAGGGTTGTCATTTTTTTGCCAGATGACCCCTAAATCCATGGCCACCGAACCTTGTGGGATAACCTCTATGGTATTGCCCCCAAAAACGCTTTCAAAGAAGCTGTTGTCTACATAGAAATTGGGGAGCAGATTTTTTCGGGCTTCCTCACTGCCCTGCTTTTTACCGGTAAAGGCATCTATTTTCTCCTTAAAATAGCTTTTCATCCCCTCTTTGCGCACCAGTTCATAATATTGTTCCGGTGTTAGAATGATGGGGTAATCAATATCAAAATCGCCAACACTAACCGTATATACATATCTATCCATATTGGGATCATAGGTATATTTGGAAACGATACTATCGGGATTTTCCATCACCAATTTCCCCAATGCAACCCCAGTTTTCACGGAATCCAACTCCTGCTCATTTGTCTGCTGTCCTTCTGTATCCTGGGCCAAGGAAGTGTTGGTTGTACCCAAGAAAACAAAGAATAGAACGGTAAGCTTAAATAACGATTTAAGATAAAATTTTGCCCCTTTTTTCAAACTTGTTATAAATTTTTAAGCGCAAATTTTATAATATCCTCTACGCTTAGTCCAGGGTCTTGGCCAACAATTTTGTCTACAACTTTTTCAGCTTGTTTGCGGACAAATCCAAGAACCTCTAATGCAGATAACGCTTCATCTTTATTTGTATTGTTCGAGGGGACGGAAAGTTCATCAATATCGTAAACTTTCAAAACTTTATCTTTTAAATCTAGAATTACACGCTGAGCCGTTTTGGCACCAATACCTTTGACTCCTTGAATGGTGGGTACATCACCACTAGCTATGGCATCCCTGACCTGGGCAGGGGAAAGGGATGACAACATTGTTCTAGCCGTACTGGATCCTATACCGGAAACGGACAATAGCAATCTAAATATTTCCCGTTCCGATTTTTCGGCAAAGCCAAATAGGGTATGGGAATCCTCCTTTACCTGAAGGTGTGTAAACAACAGTATATTTTCCGAGTCCCCAATCTTGGCAAATGTATTTAAGGAAATATTGACAAAATACCCCACTCCCGCACATTCTATTACAACATGGGTCGGATTTTTTTCAACGAGTTTTCCTCTTAGGTGGGTAATCATTCTATATTCTGGATTTCTGGTTAACGGTTTTGGCTATTTTGTTGTTCTGCAGGCTTAATAGCGACCTATTTTTTTGATTTCGCCAATTTACGTTTTTCCCTTTCCTGGGCATCAATAACTGCAACGGCGGTCATATTCACCATTTCATCTACGCTTGCCCCAAGTTGTAATATATGCACAGATCGTCTAAGACCCACCATAATTGGCCCAATAGAATCGGCCTGATTTAACTCCTTAAGCAGCTTATAGGTAATATTTGCCGCTTCAAGATTAGGAAAAATTAGGGTATTTACCTTTTTCCCTGCCAATTTGGAAAAAGGGAATTTCCCTTGATGCAAGTCTTTGTTGAGGGCAAAATCAATTTGCAATTCCCCATCCACTACCAATTCTGGATTGCTAGCGTGCAAAATTTTCACCGCTTCCCTTACCTTGGTAGCATGTCCATGTGAGGAAGAACCAAAATTGGCGTAAGACAACAGGGCCATAACGGGACTAAAGCCAAAAGTAGCTGCCACGTTGGCCGTCATTTTTGCAATTTCTGCAATCTCCTCTGCATTGGGATCTATATTTATGGAGGTATCTGCCAAAAACAGGGGACCTCTATCGGTAATCATAATATTTACCGTGGATACTTTTTTAACATTTGCTGCTCTTCCTATCACCTCAAAAACGGGCTTCACCACCGTAGGATAGGCTCTGGAATATCCGGAGATCATACCATCGGCATCCCCTTCCAATACCATCATAGCCGCAAAATAATTGCGCTCTTTCATTTTGGCCCTGGCTCCAAACAAAGTAACCCCGCTACGTTGCCTATTTTCAAAATATCTATTGGCGTAGTGATTTCTTTTTTCGTTGGTTTCATCGGCATGGGAATCTATCACCATAATATCGGCATCAAATTCCAACTCCTCCATCAATTCGGAAATTACAGCCTTGTTTCCCAAAAGAATAGGAATGGCTATACCCTCCTCATAGGCAATCTGAGCCGCCTTGAGCACATCCAAATGATCGGCCTCGGCATATACAATCTTCTTGGGGTTCATTCTTGCCCTATCATGAAGTAGACGAACAATTTTATTGTCATTTCCTGAGCGCTGAAGAAGTTCCTCACGGTATTTATCCCAATCTTCTATAGGCATTTTGGCCACACCACTTTCCATGGCCGCTTTGGCTACGGCAGGTGGAATTTCGGCAATCAGCCTGGGATCAAATGGTTTGGGGATGATATAATCCTTACCAAAGGCCAACCTAGTTTGCCCATATGCAATATTTACCTGTTCGGGCACCGGCTCCTTGGTAAGCTCTGCCAAGGCCACAACAGCGGCCATTTTCATGGCCTCATTTATTTTGGTGGCCCGTACATCCAGTGCGCCCCTGAAAATAAACGGAAAACCAAGAACATTGTTCACTTGGTTAGGATGATCGGACCTTCCTGTGGCCATGATGATATCCTTTCTGGTTTTTATGGCCAAATTATAATCTATTTCCGGATTGGGGTTGGCCATGGCAAAAACAATAGGGTCCTTGGCCATGGATAGCAACATTTCCGGAGAAACAATATCGGCTATAGAGAGACCAATAAACACATCGGCATCCTTCATAGCTTCTTCCAAGGTGTCTATTTTTCTATCGGTTGCAAATTCCTGCTTCTCCGCAGACAAATTCTCCCGATCGCTACGGATAACCCCTTTACTATCCAGCATTACTATATTCTTATCGCTGGCGCCGAATGCTTTGTAAAGTCGCGTACACGATACGGCGGCGGCACCGGCACCACTGACAACAATACGGACATCCTCAATTTTTTTCTCGGTAATGATCAAGGCATTTAGCAGAGCGGCCGCAGAAATAATAGCCGTTCCATGCTGATCATCGTGCATAACGGGTATATCCAACTCCTCTTTTAAGCGCCTTTCTATTTCAAAGGCTTCCGGAGCTTTTATATCCTCAAGGTTTATCCCGCCAAAAGTGGGGGCAATAGTCTTTACAGTTTCTATAAATTTATCTACATCAGTTGTATCCAGCTCTATATCCAGACCGTCGATATCGGCAAATATCTTAAACAACAGACACTTCCCTTCCATTACCGGTTTGGAAGCTTCCGGACCAATATCTCCCAACCCCAATACTGCGGTCCCGTTAGAGATAACCGCCACAATATTCCCCTTGGAAGTATATTTATATACATTGTCCTTATCCTTTGCAATTTCCAAACAGGGCTCGGCAACACCTGGCGAATATGCCAATCCCAAATCCCTTTGAGTAGCATAAGGCTTGGTTGGAACTATTTTTATTTTTCCCGGTTGGGGCTTGGCATGGTATACCAAGGCCTCACGTCTGGTCTTTTGCTTGCTCATCTTCTATAGTTTAAAAAAACAAAGTTAACAGTATTCTTTAAAATAATAGGATTAAAAAAAGGAAACTCCCACAGAAATAAACCAGGCCAAAAACCGATCTACCCTGACCGTTCCCTGTCAGCTACGGGGCTTACAAAAACGCTCCTACCACCAAAGCGGTGATTACCAAAAGAATGATGGCCAAGATCCTATAATTCTTGTACCAGGGACTTCCGCTAAGGTCTTCGGTTTCCTGCGCAAATAGTTTTCTCCTATAGGTATACGCTTCCACCTTTTGTGGGGCTGGAGGGCTACTGCCCACACTTGCCAGTACGTGCACAAGGATACTCACTACAAATAACAGATTGGCCTTTGCCAAAAAGTGCATCTCGTTTAAATAGGACACAATATCATAGGTTTGGGACATTATCATAAATATCGCAAAGGCACCACCTGCCAACAAACTTGCAAAAGCTCCGGTTCCGTTGGCCCTTTTCCAAAAAAGCCCCAGCAAAAAAGCCGACACTACAGGTGGACAGGTAAAGGCTATGACCAATTGAAGATACCTCCAGAGCGAATCGCTTACCCTTTCTATATAAGGCACCCATGCGGAGGCCATCACTACAAGGATCAGGGTAGAAACCTGCCCTGCCCGTACCAATTTCCGACTTGTAAATTGGGGTCTTAACTGTTTTATAAAATCCATGGTGATCAGCGTGGAAGCCTAATTAAAGGTTGCCGACACTGAAGACATCATGGCCGCCAAAAGACCAGCCACTACCAGCCCCAATATTCCAGTTGGCAATAAATTGAACAGTAGTACCGGATAGGTAAGATTGGGACAATCTGCCAAACGGGCACATAAATCACCATTAGGGAGGAGGTAGTTCAGTGTTGAGATGCCCAAGGTATTGTACAACAGCAATGCCAACACCCCTAGCACGATCATAATAAAGATTACCCGAAGTTTTAATAGTCCTGCAAACAGCGCTCCCCACCTACCATGGTCCAGATTTTTGGCACCCAGCACCTTCTGCACCATAAATTGATTGTTGGCCCAGAAATAAAATCCCAATAATGGAACCCCTGTTAGTAGGCCCCACCAGGGCATAAATTCGTCATTATTGGGCCGCAAAAGACTAAATACCTGCTCGGAATTCCTTGGTATATATTTCCCCTCCAGTGCCCTGTTCCCAAAACTCACCTCTCCAGAGACCAACATGGAATCCAAGGCTTTCATCATGGCAGGCCATCCTCCCCCCAATTCGTTAAAGGCAAAATAGGTTAACATACAGGAACCTATAAGCAGTAAAACTGCCTGGATCACCTCGGTCTGGATAACGGAATTTACCCCCCCTGGAATAGTATAGGCCGCTGCGGCCACTGCAAGCAGAATAATTATCATTGTTGAGCTTATATCCGGAAACAACAATTTAATTACAATACTCCCAACATACAGGGCAGCCGCGGTATCTACCGTTACGTTACCAATAATAGTGATAAAGGAAAAATAATAGCGGGAACGCTTATCATAGCGCTTTTCTATAAATTCTGGCATGGTGTACACCCCTGAACGCAGATAAAAAGGCAAGAAGAAAATAGCAAAGAAAATTAGCACTACTACTGCAAACCACTCATAGTTATATACATTGATGTTGGTTTGAAAGGCGTCTGAAGCTAAACCAACCAAAGTGGAACTGGAGATGTTTGCCGAAAAAAGAGCTATCCCAACTATTGGCCATGTCATGGTTCTGCCGCCCAAAAAATAATCTTCGGATGTATCTCTTTTAGACCTTGATATGCCTTACCATATAATTCAGAGGAGATAGACCAGAATTACCAGTATATCCAAGGTGCCCGGGGTGTTCATAAAAAGACATTAAACGGTATTATGTTACACTGCTATTGGGGGAAATTACAGGGTTAACAATGAATCCTAACACAACAATTAAAGTAAGATTTTTAATCGTTTATCATAAAACTTAAAAGAAAAAATGTCTTCCTAGAGAAAAAACAATGCCTATTAAGCAGAAATAAATGATTATAAAGCATCCGCAGAAGATGCTTGGAACGCTATTTTAAAAATTCAATATTTCTTTTTAGACCGGAGAATTTAGTTCGTTTTACTGCGGATTTCTGAAAAACTTTTTTAAAAACATCCTCGGTGATTTCTTCCCAGTCTTTCTTGGTCATGGACAATAGTTCTGGGTGGGGATTAAAGAGGGGTTCATTATGTGGCTTGGAAAAACGATTCCAAGGGCATACATCTTGGCACACGTCACAACCAAACATCCAATCGTCCATTTTGCCTTGAAATTCTGAGGGAATTTCATTTTTTAATTCGATGGTAAGGTAGGAGATACATTTACTACCGTCCACAACATAGGGCTCTATTATGGCCTGGGTGGGGCAGGCATCCAAGCAGGCGGTACAGGTGCCGCAATGGTCCGTTACCGGATGGTCATACTCCAATTCCAAATCCACGATCAATTCGGCAATAAAATAGAACGACCCCTGTTGCCTTGTCAACAAATTACTGTGTTTCCCTATCCATCCGAGTCCGCTTTTGGCGGCCCAAGCCTTGTCCAATACCGGTGCCGAATCTACGAAGGCCCGTCCGTTAACCTCTCCAATTTCTTGAGTTATAAACTGCTGTAGCGACTTTAACTTGGATTTTATGACATGATGATAATCATGCCCATAGGCGTATTTGGAGAGCTTATAACTGTCTGCCCCTTGTTGTTCTTCCGGAAAATAATTGAGCAATACCGAAATAACGGATTTTGCATCATCTACCAACAATCTGGGATCCAAACGCTTGTCAAAATAGTTAGCCATATAGCTCATTTCCCCATTCATGTTCTTATTGAGCCATTTTTCCAAACGGGGCGCCTCTTCCTCCAAAAAATTGGCCTGGGAGATGCCACATGACAAAAAACCCAGGCGTTTTGCTTCTGCCTTAATAAGTTGGGTATGTTCCGCTACTCGCTTCAAAATATATTATCGTGCTTTAAATTGTAAAGGTACACACTTTGGCTTAAGGGAAATTAGCGGATTTACCTCTATTGTTTTTAACGAGGTGTATATTTTGTATTTCCTTACAATTTCCGCCAGCGCAATAATCATCTCATACATGGCAAAATTATTGCCAACGCACATACGGGGGCCGGCACCAAACGGATAATAATGCTCAGCGTAATCCTTTCTGTCCAGAGCACTAAAACGATGTGGAAGGAATTCTCCCGGTCTTTCCCAAAAATTGGGGTGTCTGTGCAATTCATACATAGACATCAACACCATGGTACCCTTGGGAAGCTGCAGCTCTTGAAAAGAATCGTCCTGGTTAGCAATCCTGTCTATTACATAAACCGGCGGGTATAACCTCATTGATTCCTCCAAACATTGCCTCACAAAATGCAACTCCATGAGTTTATGCATCAAGTCTGCTCCTGACTGCTCCAGATCAACCTCCATGGCCTCTTCATACAATTGCTCTTGGATTTCCGGATGCTGCGCAAGCAAGAGCAAGGTAAAACTAAGGGCATTGGCCGTTGTTTCATGGCCAGCCGTAAATAATATCAACAATTCATCTATTAGCTGCCTGTCAGTCATTGGGGATCCATCTTCATAGCGCGATTCCAGAAGCATATTTAAAAGATCATCCCCTTTACCGCCAGAGCCTCTTCTTTCATCTACTATCTCCAATAGCAAGCCCCTAGCCTTGGCGGCCATATCCAAATGCCTATCAATACTCCCGTTGAGTTGGTACCACCATCTTAAATACGGTTGCCTCATTTCTTTGATCAACATCTGCTGGTTAGCTTCCGTAATCTGCTGTAGTTGTTCCATTCCCGCTCCTATGTTGGAGCTACTAAAGAGGGATTTTGCCACCACTTGAAAAGCGAGATCCCCCAAAAGGGAAAAAACATCCTTTTCCCTATTGGGTTCAATACGTGTCAATTCGGTCACAATAGTCTGTCGCATCACCTCCATTAAAGTTTGGAGTTCCTTCTTATGAAAAGCCGGCTGCACCATTCTCCTATGCTTACGCCAGTGCTCCCCGTTAGCGGTCAGTAGCCCGTGACCTATATATTTTGCCAAGTCTACTGTCTGCAAGGGCGACTTCTGATATTTTCTATGTTGTTTTTGTAGAATGTGTCTTATTAAGCCTGGACTTCGGGTAAAAAGTATTTTCTCCTTGGTAGAAAGCTCTACCTTAAAGGAATCGCCGTACAACTCAAAATTTTCATGATGAAAGGGCAGCGGGTTTTTAAGAATTCTCCTGGCATTCCTGAGTACCTGAAACCTGGAAACCAATTTTAAGTTGTTCATGCTTATGAAGTCAATTCTGTTCTGGGCACACTAGCTGCGAGAGATGGACAGTTAAAAAAGTCCCCCTTGTATATTCCCTTTTATTCTTCCCAAGTGCTTATAGGCCAACTCCGTGACTTCCCTACCTCTAGGGGTTCTCATTATAAACCCTTGCTGGATTAAAAAGGGTTCATACACTTCCTCTATGGTCTCGGCGCTTTCGGAAACGGCGGTAGCCAAAGTGGTAATTCCTACTGGACCACCTTTAAACTTATCGATGATGGTCGTCAATATCTTATTATCCATTTCATCCAGTCCGTGGGCATCCACATTCAATGCTTTTAGGCCAAACCTAGAAATTTCCAGGTCAATATTGCCGTTCCCCTTTATCTGGGCAAAATCCCTAACACGTCTTAACAGGGCGTTACAGATCCTAGGTGTTCCCCTGCTCCTTCCGGCTATTTCAATGGCCGCATCCTGAGAGATGGGCGTCTTCAATATCTCCGCACTTCGTTCCACAATGGTAGAAAGCAACTCCGTAGAATAATACTGCAACCTGCTCTGTATACCAAATCGCGCCCGCATTGGGGCCGTAAGCAGACCGGAGCGGGTGGTTGCCCCAATCAAGGTAAAGGGATTAAGGTTTATTTGTACCGACCGGGCGTTGGGACCCGATTCTATCATAATATCAATTTTATAATCCTCCATTGCGGAATACAGGTATTCTTCCACTATGGGGCTAAGCCTATGGATCTCATCAATAAATAGCACGTCCCGCTCATCCAAATTGGTCAAGAGTCCAGCTAAATCACCTGGCTTGTCCAATACGGGGCCTGAGGTCATTTTTATACCCACCCCCAACTCATTGGCCAAAATATGGGCCAAGGTAGTCTTCCCTAGTCCCGGAGGCCCGTGAAAAAGTGTATGGTCCAAGGCCTCACCTCTTAAATTGGCCGCCTGTACAAATATCCTTAGGTTTTCCAGCACTTGTTCCTGCCCGGTAAAATCATCAAAAGAAATGGGCCGCAAAGCCCTTTCTATTTCAAATTCTTCATTGGAAAAATTACTCGCCGTGGGATCTAGGTTCTCGTTCATACACCAACAAAGATAAGGCAAATTAGTATAGTTTTTCCATGAAAAGACAGTTTAGAGACCCACGATTCCCGACCAATTAAATACAACGATATACCAAAACTTATAGTTAAAAAATGTAAATTCATGATATGATACAGACCCATTACCCTCCCAGCATATTACAGTACCTTCCTTTCTTTTTCGTGATTTGGTCAGACGACCTTTTGTCTACCTCCGAAATTGCAGTGATAAAAAGAACCATAGAAGAAGACCAAAACCTAACAGAAACCGAGCGGGAAACACTACACAGCTGGCTCAATAGGGAAAAGCCCCCAAAGGCCAATGAAATTAAATCCTGGCAACGCAGCATTTCCAACTCCGGCATAAGATTAATTGAAAGTGCCCCCCATCCCTTGACCTCGTTCAGCAGAAAATTAATTTCAACGTATGACGCCGATGCCAACTTCAACGAGGGCTTGACCAGCATTGAAATCAATTTGGGAATACAACCCAATCATTACCATCATCTGTTTCAGCTGGAAGTGGTTGGTAAAAGGACATCCGATTATTACCAGCAACAGAAAATAGACACCATACTAAAAGGCGTGTATTCCGAAGAAATAGATAGCTTTAGAAACTTTTTGAACGACCCCATTTACAGGTGGAGCATCATCAACAACAAGGAGGCCTTTAGACAAAAAGTGCTAACACAGCTGCAGCATTTGTCCAAACATGGGTATGGCGCCATTGCTTATCCCGAAATCTATGGAGGCAAAAACGACATGCCCCTTTACGCCCATATTTTTGAGAACCTACTCTACGCAGATGGAAGCCTTACCGTAAAGTTTGGGGTACAATTTGGACTTTTTGGGGGCAGCATACAAAAGTTGGGCACCCAAACACACCATGATCGCTATTTGAAAGACATTGGGGAGGGCCAACTGTTGGGTTGTTTTGCCATGACGGAAACTGGGCACGGTTCCAACGTGAGGGGCCTTAACACCACAGCAACCTACAATTTGGAACGGGATAGCATAACCATACATACCCCCGGAAAAGATGACAACAAGGAATATATTGGCAATGCACTACACGGCAGCATGGCCACCGTATTTACCCAACTTATAGTACAAGGCAAAAACCATGGAGTACATGCCATTTTGGTCCCCATACGGGACCGACAAAATAAACTGATGCCAGGTATCCATATAGAGGACAATGGTTACAAATTAGGTCTCAATGGTGTGGATAATGGAAAAATATGGTTCAACCAGGTGGAAGTACCTAGGGAAAATCTATTGAACAAATACGGTGATATACTAGCCGATGGCTCTTATAATTCCGATATAAAAAACCCCAATAAGCGCTTTTTCACCATGTTGGGCACCTTGGTAGGCGGTAGAATATGTGTCGCCAAAGGGGCATTGAGCGGAGCAAATATGGCCCTTTGTATTGCTGTAAAATACGCCCTGGAGAGAAGACAGTTCAATGACAATCTAAAATCCCAGGAAGATCTGATCATGGACTACCCTTCCCACCAGCTAAGACTAACCCCTGCAATAGCCAAATCCTATGTCTATAAGGTTACTTTGGACAATTTAATGACGGTTTACAGTGATCCCGGCATTACGGACAAGAGAAAGGTTGAAACCCAAGCAGCAGCTTTAAAAGCCATCATTACATGGTTTGCCAACGACACCATACAAGAATGCAGGGAAGCCTGTGGTGGAAAAGGCTACCTGCAAGAGAACAGGATAGCCGACCTAAAGGCAGATGTGGATATTTTTACCACATTTGAGGGCGATAATACCGTACTCCTCCAATTGGCAGCCAAGGGTATACTATCAGACTTCAATTCGGAATTCAATAGCTCTGGATTTGCAGCGGTATTAAAACTACTAAGCACCCAAATACGGGACAAACTGGTTAGCATTAACCCCCTATATGCCAACAAAGTAGATAAGGAGCACCTTTACAACCCCAAATTTCATCTACACGCATTTGATTATAGAACCAGAAGACTAACCTATTCGGTTGCCATGCGAATCAGGGGATATATAAAAAAAGGCATACCTACCTACCAAGCCTTTCTAAAGGTACAGACCCACCTACTGGCCTTAGGAAAAGCCTACAGTTGTGAATTGGCCTATAAAACCTTTTACGAGTATACACTTGGCATAGAGGATATAAAATACAGGGAGCTTTTTCAAAAGTTGGGCTGTCTATTCGCCTTGGATGAAATAAAACAGGACGCTTCTTGGTATTTGGAACAAGGGTATATAGGCGGAACCAAGTCCAAGGCCATACGGCAGCGGGTAGAACGCCTTTGTACGGAGTTAAGGCCCCACCTTAAAAGTTTGGTAGAAGGATATGGGATTCCGGAACATTGTTTAACAGCCCCTATAGTTCGTTAATCCCTTCTTTTATAAAGTTCCGAAGTATCCAGGAATTGTAGTAGATTAATTTTGCCGTCACCGTATACAAAGGATTTTGCAGAACCTTCCGAACTAAGCTGCAGTTCCTTTGCACACCATATCACTACCGAGGCATTACCCTCTAGTGAGGCCTCTGCATAATTGGTTTCCATGCGTTTTGCCTTTAGATCCGCATTATCGAACAAATTGATGCCCAAGTTTTCTGTAATCCCATCCAAATCGGCATCAGAGTTTTGGGTCATTACAACTTCCGCGGTTTTTATCACACCGTACAATCCCAATTTGGCCTTTCCCATTAAACTTATATTTAAAGAATCACTGTCTATCTCAAAATCAGCACTACTATTACCTTCCATAGCAATATACAACACCTTTGTATTAACATCCATATCAACTTCTGCCGACCCAAAGGTGTTCACTTGCAACATATCGGTTACAAAGCCATCCTTAGCAACCAATTTGCCTTCATAAACACTCACTTCATTCAACCGATTAAAGTTAACGGTAATATCCAATTTCTTTTTACCGGTAACCTTATAGTATGAATCAATAATCAAGATTTCATCCTCCACCTTAAAATTTAAGATATCTATTAAATTATCATCGGCCTCTACGGTATACCCTTCTATAGAAGAAGGCTGAAGTTTAATCTCCAAGTCATCATTCAACTGTATAGCATTAAATGGAGGGAGGGTTTCCATAACCTCCACCACATTCCTGTTTCCTTTAATCTTAGGTTTACGTTGGGAATATCCTATACAACAAAACGCTAGTAGAACTAATAATAGACTATGCTTCACCTGTCTCGCTTTAAATGAAAAAAGAATTATTAAGCATGTAACTCATCACCCCCATATTCCAACACCTTGTAAACAGCATGCTTTATGTAAATGGAAGGTACAAAAAAAGTCCATCTTAGCGATGGACTTTTTAATATTGTTAATTTCTAATATCTAGTGCTGTAATTCCTCTTCCCCATCTTTCAAGGGAACTGTTTGGGCCACAAAGTCCTGTCCAGGAATAATATATTCCCCATTATCATCCGTTTTACTGTAATCATACGCCCAACGGTGTACTTCAGGAATAGCACCAGGCCAGTTACCATGGATGTGCTCTACAGGAGTA
This sequence comes from uncultured Arenibacter sp., assembly GCA_963972175.1. Lineage (GTDB taxonomy): Bacteria > Bacteroidota > Bacteroidia > Flavobacteriales > Flavobacteriaceae > Arenibacter. The sequence goes on along the minus strand of CAXAVP010000023.1, from coordinate 6,749 downwards.
GTCCACTCCAAACTGGTTGCATTCCATGGATTCTGCTCTGCTTTCTTACCATAGAATATACTTTTTACAAAGTTAAAGACGAATATCAATTGTGTAAAGGCCGCTACAATAGCAAACATGGTCATCAGTACTTGTATATCCGTTAAATCATCGAACATTGGAAAAGCCGTATTCTCATAATATCTACGTGGCACCCCGGCCATTCCAACAAAATGCATAGGAAAGAAAACACCGTAGGAACATACCGCGGTAATCCAAAAATGTACGTACCCTAGATTCTTATTCATCATTCTACCGAACATCTTAGGGAACCAATGGTAGATACCGGCGAACATCCCGTAAAGTGCCGATATACCCATTACCAAATGGAAGTGTGCTACCACAAAATACGTATCGTGTACATTAATATCCAAAGTACTATCACCCAATATAATTCCAGTTAAACCACCGGAGATGAAGGTAGAAACCATACCTATAGAAAATAACATTCCCGGGTTAAGCTGTAGATTACCTTTCCAAAGGGTAGTAATCCAGTTAAAGGCCTTTACCGCTGAAGGAATTGCAATCAACAAGGTCGTAAAGGTAAATACCGATCCAAGGAACGGGTTCATACCAGAGATAAACATGTGGTGCCCCCAAACAATGGTAGACAAAAAGGCAATGGCCAATATAGAAGCGATCATCGCCCTATACCCAAAAATAGGCTTACGTGCATTTACTGCCATAATTTCAGACACCATACCCATAGCAGGTAGGATAACAATATACACTTCCGGATGGCCTAAAAACCAAAATAAATGTTCGTACAATACTGGCGATCCACCTTGAAAGTGTAGTACTTCTCCTTGGATAAAAATATCCGATAGGAAGAATGAGGTACCAAAACTTCTATCCATTATCAACAACAATGCAGCTGACAAGAGTACAGGGAAAGAGATTACACCAATAACAGCCGTTACAAAAAGTGCCCATATAGTCAAAGGCAATCTGGTCATGGACATCCCTTTTGTACGTAGGTTCAATACCGTTACAATATAGTTCAGGGATCCTAACAAGGACTGGGCTATAAACAAGGCCATAGAAACCAACCATAGGGTCATTCCCATACCTGATCCCGGTTGTGCCATAGGAAGGGCACTAAGCGGCGGGTAAACAGTCCAACCTGCAGCTGCCGGTCCCGATTCCACAAAAAGGGAAATAAGCATAATAACACAGGACAGGAAGAAAATCCAATAGGATACCATATTTAAAAAACCTGAAGCCATATCCCTGGCCCCGATCTGAAGTGGAATCAATAAGTTACTAAAAGTACCACTTAAACCTGCCGTAAGTACAAAGAACACCATTATTGTTCCGTGAATGGTAACCAAAGCCAAATACACATCGGCATCCATAACCCCACCTGGGGCCCATTTGCCCAAAATAGCTTCAAAAACTGGAAAGGACTCCCCTGGCCATGCCAATTGCATCCTAAACAATATGGACATCAGAATACCGATAGACCCCATTATTAAACCAGTAATGAGATACTGCTTGGCGATCATCTTGTGATCCTGACTAAAAATATACTTGGTCACAAAGGTCTCCTTGTGATGATGTCCGTGGTCATCTGAATGGTCTTCTACGTGTGCGTGAGCTGTTACAGACATAGTTGTATTTTTATAAATTTTTTAATTATTATTTTAAAGAATAAATTATTGTGCTGAAGCCATGGAACTACCAAAGGTCTTTTGGCTAGCGATCCACTTGTTATATTCCTCCTCCGTTTCTACAATAATTTTCATTTGCATATTATAATGTGACTTCCCACATATCTTGTTACACAACAACACATAGTCAAATTCCCATGGATCCTTGTTCTCCACTCCATTGGCAGCTTGTTCTGCCCTAATCTTATTGATGCGTTTTACCTTATCTACAACATCTGGATTTTGTCTCATTTCAGCTGTAGTGATTGTTGGTGTAAAGGAAAACTGTGTAATCATACCAGGCACACAGTTCATCTGAGCCCTAAAGTGAGGCATGTAGGCAGAATGCAAAACATCCTGTGAGCGCATTTTAAAGTTAACCTTACGTCCTACAGGCAAGTGAAGCTCCTTAACAATAATATCATCCGCCGCATTGGGGTCAGCTTGATCCAATCCCAAAATATTGGCATTTTCAATATCTATCATCCTTACGTTGGCATCTCCCAAAACATTATCGTCACCCGCATATCTGGCAGTCCAGTTAAATTGTTGGGCATAAAGCTCTATGGTTAAAGGATCATCCTCCTCGTTGATATCCATTATATTGGTCCAGGCATATAAACCCCATAGTATTAAACCTGCCAAAACAATTACAGGGATAATGGTCCAAATAAACTCCAAACGGTCGTTATCTGCATAGAACAAGGCTTTCTTACCTTTTTCTCCACGGTATTTAAATGCAAAATAATGCAGTAAGAACTGGGTAAAGGTCTGCACAATAAAGATGATCACAAAAGACAGTGCCATCAATGCATCGTACCCCCCACCATGCTCTGAAGCCGCCTCAGGCAACAAAACCTTGGAATACTTCCAAAAACTAAATATGGTGATTCCATAAAGGAAAATCAGAAAGGCGAACATTAAATACCCATTGTACTTATTATCCGTTTCACTTGCTACTTCTGTGTTGTTGGCCTTGATCTGTGACAATTCGAATATCTTGGTCATTTGCCAGATAGCAATTGCCACTAATACTAAAACAACTATGGTCAAAAATGGAGTCATCGTATGATTTGAAATTATACTTATATACTAAATACTAATAATGAAAATGCTTGCTCTCTTCTATAAACGGGTTGCGCTTGGGTTGCAACGGGGCTTTTGTAAGGGCCGTGAACACCACAAATATAAACAAGCCGGCAAAGAACAAAATAGATCCGATTTCAGGAATACCAATATACCATTGATCACCAACCGTAGCAGGCATAATAGCGTTAAAAATATCCAGATAATGGCCAGCCAAAATTACCACACCTGCCATTACAACAAACCAATTTACCCTTTTAAAATCACTGTTCATTAGCAACAACAAAGGAAATACAAAGTTCATGGCAATCATTCCAAAAAATGGCAAATTAAAATCGGCTATCCTAGTAACATAATAGGTTACCTCTTCAGGAATATTGGAGTACCAGATAAGCATGAATTGGGAGAACCATAAATAGGTCCAGAAGATACTGATACCAAACATAAACTTCGCTAAATCGTGTATATGGCTATCATTTACATCCTTCAGGTACCCTCTAGATTTTAGGTAAATAGTTACCAAGGCTATTACGGTAATACCGGAAACAAACATACTAGCAAAGATATACCAACCAAACAAGGTACTAAACCAGTGTGGATCTACACTCATAATCCAATCCCAAGACATAATCGACTCTGAAATAAGATAGAATACCAAAAAGGCCGCAGATATCCTGAAATTCAATTTAAAGTTTGAATCGTCATTGGACTCATCCTGAGCAATGGATAATTTTCTGGAATACTCCCTATATAAAATCCAACCTCCAAGGAAAATAGCCGCCCTAACCAAAAAGAAGATAGGGTTTAAATAACCGGCCTTACCCTGCAATAGACGATCATGGGCAACCACCTCAGGGTTCATCCATACAAATAAATGGTTCATATGAGCCACGGACAAAGCCAAGATCACGAATACGATTATACCTCCGGGCACCAAATAAGCCGTAATACCCTCCATTACCCTAAAGAGCAATGGTGACCAACCCGCTTGGGCCGCTCTTTGTATTGCATAAAAGGCCAACACTCCCAACGCTATCATCATAAAGAAAAAAGCTGCCACATATAGTGCTGCCCAAGGTTTGTTCTGCAATTGGTGCAATAAATGTTCATCGTGAGATGCATCATGCGCCTCACCGTGCGCCTGTTCTTCACCATGACCCTCTGCAACCGCATGGGCATCACCATGTCCGTCATCATGGGACGCAACTATGGCCTTTGCCTCTTCTACAGTACTTGGTGCAGCCATAAAACCAATACCAATTCCCAAAACGCCTACAGCCATTAAAATGAAGGAAGCAATTTTTAATCTATTTGAAAAAGTGTACATATTGCTAAAATCTAGGTCTTATTTTGTTAAATCTTGTTTTAATTTCATCACGTACTCTGCAACTTTCCATCTTTCTTCGGTATCCAACTGTCCCGCATAGGACCCCATGGAATTTAGGCCGTAATAAATGGCGTGATAGGTAGTACCCACTGTAATATCCCTTGCCACATCGGCATAACTTGGAACACCCAATATTTTCTCCCTCTTTACCAAATTCCCTTGGCCATCACCCTTTGAACCGTGACAAATTGCACAGTAAATATCATACAGCTCCTTACCTTCGGCCAAATTGGCTTCCTTTTGCAAGGAATCCAACGGGCTTGGATTTAACCTAGCCTCTTCCTTACCTTCAATGGAGTTTTCTATATTATAGGGTATCCATCCCCTTGCAATGGTATGCTCCGCCGGTAATTTAGCTTCCATCCCATCAGGAAGGAACTCCACTTTTTGGTAGGCTTCGTAGCCTACAGATTTGTACATATTGGGCATGTACTGATAGTTTCTGCTGTTTTTGTTTGCACAAGAAGCAACTAATAATACCAAACCGAATAAGACTCCTATTTTGCTAAAACTGTTCATAATATCTATGACTACTTTTCTGTAATATTAATTTCGACTGCTCCTGTATCCGATAACAAATCCTTTAATTCCCCTTCGTTACCATGAATTGCTATTTCCATAAGAAAATGATCATCAGTCGTTCTAACATCTGGGTTCTCGGCCTCTTTAAACGGCCACAACCTACTTCTTAAATAAAAAGTAATAACCATTAAATGCGCCGCAAAAAACACTGTTAGCTCAAACATAATCGGTACAAAGGCCGGCATATTCTCAAGGTAACTAAAACTTGGCTTACCTCCAATGTCCTGAGGCCAATCCTCTATCATAATGAAATTCATCATTAGGATAGCTACCGATAGACCAACACAACCATAAAGAAAGGATGTAATTGCTATTCTTGTTGGAGCTAACCCCATTGCCTTATCCAAACCGTGAACGGGGAAAGGACAATAAACTTCCTCTATATGATGTTTGGCTGCCTTAACTTTTTTAACAGCATGCATTAGCACCTCGTCATCATTATAAAACGCATGTATAACTTTCGACGCCATAATTATTTCTTATTGTTTAAAATAGTTGCTTGTCCTGCCCAATCGTCTCTTTGTGCCCTTCCAGGGAATGATTCTGTAATGGAATCCAACAAATCATATTCCTTTTGGGTCATACGACCTACCTGTTCAAATGTATAAATTCCGATCTGATTTAGGGTAGCCTCCATTTGAGGTCCTATACCTTTAATCTTCTTAAGGTCATCTGCCTCCTGCTTGGCAGGATCAAAAGTACCTATCGCACTTAACAGCTCGTTTACCCCAACTTTATCCCCTATTGCAGGAACCACTTCCCCCATAAGCACATCATCGGTTATTGGTTCTTTCTCCTGCACCGCAACCTTCGTTTTGGAGATCTCATATGTAGGCTTCCCAGCATCCCGTAATTTCTTATACTTTTCACCAGAGGATTTTAGAATAGACTTCACTTCGGCCTGAGCTATCACAGGGAAGGTTCTAGCATACAACAAGAACAACACAAAGAAGAAACCTATTGTTCCTATAAATATTCCAATATCTACAAAGGTAGGCGAGAACATAGTCCAGGAAGATGGCAAGTAATCACGGTGCAAAGAGGTAACGATAATCACGAAACGCTCAAACCACATCCCTATATTCACCACAATGGAAATAAAGAAGGAGAACATTATACTAGTTCTTAGCTTCTTGAACCACATAAACTGAGGTGAGAAAACGTTACAGGTCATCATTGCCCAGTAAGCCCACCAGTAAGGTCCGGTAGCCCTGTTTAAGAAGGCGTACTGTTCGTATTCAACACCTGAGTACCACGCCATAAACAACTCCGTAATGTAGGCACAACCCACAATAGAACCTGTTAGCATGATTACGATGTTCATCAATTCTATATGCTGTATTGTAATATAAGCTTCTAAATGACACACCTTCCTCATTATGATCAACAGTGTATTCACCATGGCGAAGCCTGAGAAAATAGCCCCGGCAACAAAGTAGGGAGGGAATATAGTGGTATGCCAACCCGGTATTACAGAGGTTGCAAAGTCAAACGATACAATAGTATGCACTGAAAGTACCAGAGGTGTAGCCAAACCGGCCAGTACCAAGGACACCTCCTCAAAACGTTGCCAATCCTTGGCACGCCCTGTCCAACCAAAACTTATTAAGCTGTAAATTTTCTTCTGAAAAGGTCTTACGGCCCTATCGCGGATCATGGCAAAATCGGGCAATAAGCCTGTCCACCAGAATACCAAGGATACAGAAAGATAAGTAGAGATTGCAAATACATCCCATAACAAGGGCGAGTTAAAGTTAACCCACAAGGATCCAAATTGGTTTGGAATTGGCAATACCCAATAGGCCAACCAAGGGCGACCCATGTGAATAATCGGGAACAATCCCGCCTGAACAACAGAGAAAATGGTCATCGCCTCTGCAGAACGGTTAATTGCCATTCTCCATTTTTGTCTAAACAATAAAAGTACCGCCGAGATCAAGGTTCCGGCATGACCAATACCTACCCACCAAACGAAGTTGGTAATATCCCAGGCCCAGCCTACTGTT
>CAXAVP010000022.1:0-28309 GCA_963972175.1 uncultured Arenibacter sp. | reverse complement strand
ATAGCCGTTGGAATATTTGGTAACGCCTTCGGACCATCTATTTTACGTAGTCTAGGAATAAGGGACAAAAAAGCTATTGGTGCGGCCCTTGGAACCGCCGCCCACGGTATAGGCACGGCAAGAGCACTTGAAGAAGGAAAGTTACCTGGGGCCTATGGAGGATTGGCAATGTGCATAAATGGGTTATTGACTGCCATTATTACACCGTACATAATTAAATTATTCTTCTAGTACACCAATTAATTTATATAGACATGAAAAATTACATTTTAAAAGGGGCTATTCTCTTTTTTTATTTCACCACCACGCATTTCTGGGGACAACAAAACACATCGGCAAAACAATCCCCGGTTTTTGGAATCAGTACGGTATTTGATCCACAGACCGATAATATGGGCTATCATAATTATCGTATCCCTTCCCTTTTGGTTACAAAAAAAAAGTCGGTCTTAGCTATTATGGAAGGCCGTAAAGATATGAACCACGATCATGCCAAGAACGATTTGGTTTTAAAACGAAGTATTGATAATGGAAAAACGTGGTCGTCTCCCAAAATAATTGTTTCAGCAGGGAACAATGTGGTAATGAATCCCGTAATGGTGCAATCGGATACGGGTACCATTATTTTAACCTACATCTACTTTCCTGAGAAAAGACATAGCAGTAACCGATCACATGGCGTAAAACAAGTGGAACCGGGAATGAAAGGTAACAATGTAGAAAAAGTCTATATGACTAGAAGTGATGATGATGGGTTAAGCTGGTCAACTCCTGAGGAAATTACCCATATTGCAAAATCTAACAAATACAGTTTACACGCTATTAGTGGTCCTGGTGTGGGTCTTTCTCTAAAAAATGGGAAGTTCAAAAATCGAATTATCATACCAATGTCCGAAACATTTTTACGAAAAGGAGTGAAAGCTTCAAATAACTACGCCCTTTATTCCGATGATAATGGAAATAGTTGGAAACACAGTAAATCGATGCCGGCCTCCCTAAATGGAAAAACTGGGGGCAACGAAATACAAATGGTAGAGCTGGAAGATGGAGTGGTCATGGCTTCTATAAGAGATAAAGGTCATCGGCTGATATCCAAGAGTTATGATGGAGGAAAAACATGGAGTAGATTATCAGCACATCCTGACCTGGTCGATACTGGCTGTATGTCACCCCTATTGCGATATCGATTTAAAAATGGTAACATTCCAGGAGTATTGATCCATGTAGGAGTTACAGGCCGGTTAGATGGCAATAAAAGAGGAAAATCTATAATTGCCTTGAGCTATGATGACGGAGAGACTTGGCCTATTCAAAAGACACTGTACACAGGGAAATTTGACTATTCTTCCCTAGCCATTTTACCTGACGGAAAAATTGGTATGCTGGCAGAATATGATTTTGATGGGGATAGAGCCAAAATTAAATTGGCAAAATTCAATTTGGAATGGATCGAAGATCCTAATGCAATCACCCTGTCCTTAGAAAAAAAAATAATAAAACCTGATATCTATTTCAAAACGCATCCTGATCATGTGATTCCCGAAGCAATGGTAATTCAAAAGTTTCAAGTACAAATGGAAACTAACAACCATGGCTCGCAGGACGACCTTAGTTACCAATTCGAACTGATAGATGCCCAAGGCAATGCAAAATTAACAAACCATAAAAATTTAAATACATTCTCCTCTTCCAATAAGAATTTTTTTGTTGCAGATTGGTATGGTCCCAATGTGATAAAGGTGGCAGCAAAAAACAATAAAGGTGTGACGGTAGCTTCCATTTTGGATACGATTTTCGTTCATTTTTCACATAACAAAATGGCCGGGGGCAATATTAAAAAACTAGACGAAAAGTACAAGGACAAAGAATATATAACTGGAAAAATTATTAACGACTCCTTGGTTTATACGGGAATGCGCTTTTTCCCTTCGGACATATCTAAGGGAGACCCTAACTATGAAGGAACTAAATTTGGAGCCTACCAGACCAAAGAACCACGTGTGCTCGCATTAGACAATGGAGTGTTGATAGCTTCTTATCATTATCAAGTTAAAGGAGTTAATGATGCCCCTCCAGGCCTTACCCTAGTAATGACAAGAAGTTTGGACGGTGGTAAAACATGGATAGACGATCAGATCTTAATGCAAAATATTAATGGGGTAGTTGCCTATAGCTCCATGGTTCAATGGGGCAATGAAGTCCATTGCTATTTTGCTGGCGGCCACAGTTCACATCCCCATGCAAATGAATACAAGGGTGTATACAGAACGGTAAGTAAAGATCAGGGCAAAACTTGGTCCCAACCAGAATCAATGAAGAAAATGACCAAATTACTTACCTCCAAAATAGATACAATAGCCCCTAACCAATCACCTAGTACCAATGCGCTATCTATTCCTGATATGGAATGGAAGGGCAAAAAAGGAGATGCTTACATTGTTCCTTTTTATGTTGATCCGGTAAAATTTTTAATCACCTTAGACGGAGGGAAATCTTGGGATGTATTCTATGATGTATTAGATTACCCGGAATATGAGGGTGAGCTCAATGAAATTTCCTGGGTACTACTGGAAGATAGAACCATATATGTTGTTTCTAGGCGACAAAGCAAAACCGGCTATAAGAACGAAATGCTATTTGACCTCGAAGGCAATCCTACATTTATAGGTCAAACCCGCAAAAACCACAAAGCTAGAAGATGCCATCAAGGAGCCGTAAAAGTGCCAGAAGGACCGTTTAAAGGAAGGGTTGCCGTTGCCAGTAATTTTAGTGATGACCGAGAAGAAGCTACCATTGCAATTTCAGATACAGATATGGCTCAAAAATTCACAACCAAATTCCTTACTACCAACGCCGCTTGGGGATACTGCCATATCGACTGGAACCCAAAACTAAAAGGTTTTGTTCTAGTAGGAGAATCGGAGCCATTCGACAAAAATGAACAAGTAGTAAATATGGATGATGGACCAGATAGAAATGAACGATTTTCTTTAGAGTTTTTCGCTTTTAGTCCGGAGTTTTACGACACTTTAATTGAGGCTGATATTCATACAAATTACTAGCCTGCTATTCGTATTCAATTGAATTTAAACTAGTTTTATAAAACTAAAAGAAACTACTTTTAAAAAAATTAAAAAATATCGAGGGTCCGCCCTCGATATTTTTTAATTTACACACCTAGTGAGATACTAACTTTTTAAAATGACTTTGAGCACCTCCCATTTTTTGAGAACAGTAGAACGCAAGGGGGCAACTGTGTGATTATATAACCTCAAATTATGCGCCTAACTATTTACTCTCCAACAAAACTTCAAGCACCACCATCGCCAACCCAGTAACACTCTCCTTCCTCCTACTATGCTCCGCCTCTTCCCTGTTAGACAAAAAGCCGAGTTCCAATAGCACGGCCGAGCAAATATTTTTTGTTTCCCTAAGCACTTGAAAATTGGCATATTTTAGTCCACGTATTTTGAAACCCAAGGAACCACGGAATTCCTTCAACATTCTTTGAGCCAATTCTTCAGACTTGAATAGAAGCTCCTTATTGGTACTTGCGTCTGGACGCTGTACATACACTTCTATTCCTTGGGCAGTTTTTCTGGTAGCCTGATTGCAATGGATAGAGATAAAAACATCAGGCTTTAATGCCTTGGCCAATTTTGTTCTATTCTCTAATGAAATCAAGGTATCATTGTATCGAGTCAGATAGAACTCAATTTCATTATCGAACAGTTCCTTGTTCAATCGGTCAACCTCTTTAGCTACCTCAAGAACAATGTCCTTTTCCTTTATTCCATTAACCCCAATGGCCCCTGAATCCACACCCCCATGTCCCGGGTCCAGGACTACTACTCTACGTCCACTTTCCTGAGCATGTGTAAAAATCCCTAACAAGGCAAAGCAAACCCATAGGTAAACTATCCGAAAATGTTTCATAATTCCGACTTTTTAATTGCGTGTTACACAATTTTCAAGGTTTTAGAGTATTTACCTTCAATACATAAAATTTTAACGCTCTTGACTGTTAAAATTTATATGATTCCCATCGTTTTACCAGATCCTTTGGAAATTCCTTAGCCAATAACCCGATGTCCCTATCACAACTAAGAATAAAGGGAACATCACATAAACATCACATCATGAAAAAACCGATCAAAGTATTTGCAATTGCCCTATTGACCTCCCTTACAGTCAATGCCCAAATTGGGGGTATAGAAGATTCTGTCAACGATGTTTCGGACACCATTAGGGCCATTTTTCCAATTATCCTAGGGGTCATCTTTCTTATTGGCTTCCTGTTCAATGCAGGCCATTTTTTTGGCGAGAACTCCGATCTAAAAAAAGGAATCACGCGTGTACTGGTCTTCGTCCTTATTGCAGGTGCGGTAGTGGGCATCTTTACTTATCTAATAGGAATTGTGGTATAATGCAAAAATTCGAGGTTTATAGGAATATCAGAAAAAAGGCCATGATATTTGGACTGTCCGTCCCTTTTTTTGCCCTCCAAATGACCTGTATCGTAGCCTCCTTAATGGTCATTATTTTTTCCTTTAACCTGCTTGTTATCATTATGGCGTCCACTTTTAACAGCGCAGTGTATGTGATCTTGACACGGGTCTCCCAAAATCCGCTACACATCATTTTCAAGAGCATATATCCCAAAAACATAAGCAACAAAAAATCCACCATGTTAGACTATGAAAAAGATTAATCTCGTTGCCCAACACCCCATCCTCAATATCCGGTCCAATATGGTCTTTGCCAACAATGGCAACGTAGTGCTATGCTATAAAGGACAACTTCCGGAAATCCACTCTCTCTCGGAAAAGGATTTTGAGGACCTGCACAACACTTGGTTCCAGGCCCTTAAATCCTTGCCTATTGGTTGTGTTGTCCACAAACAAGATGTTTATCAAAAAAAACGCTTCTCATCAAAAAATTTGCCCAATACCTCCTTTTTGGCCAAGGCCACACATGAGTATTTCAAAGGTCGGGAGTATATGGAGCATGAGTGTTTTCTGTTTTTCATATTGGGCAACAACAAAGCCCTGAACAATCCAAAATATGTGAACCCTTTTCGGAATGTTCCAGCTGGCATCCATTCAGATATGGACACGCAATTAAAGAGCTTTGTGGAAGCGGTAAATGATTCGGTTTCTATTATAAACAATGGCATAAAAATGAGTTTTAGCCCAATGGATCCCGATAAAATCCTAAAGACCAGCGATAATTATCTCAATGGTTTCAACGAGGGTTTTGACACCGACATTCTTTTGGAAAGTTCCAATGTCAACATAGGAGAGCATTATTTTGATGTCCTGGCCGTAAACAGCGAATTATGCTTTAGCGGAGTCGTCCAGAGCAGTAGGCCCAATGAAAAATTCACCTCGGACGATTTCTCTTTTCATCAGGGGTTTATAGATGACTTAGGGCTTGCCCTTAATGAAAACCACATCGTTAACCATATTATCTATCTTGACGACAAACACAAGTGGCGCAAGCTTCTGGAAAAAAGGATAGAGGAACTGAAAAAAAGCTCCAATTTCGGTTCCCAGAACAAGGTTTCGCTGTCCAAGATCCAACAGATCCTAGACCAGATCAATACAGATGAAAGTTCCCGAATTGTCCGCGGTCAACTCAATATTATCTATTGGGATCACGGATTGGCTAACCTCGGTAATATAGGATCAAAGATCAGGAGCGAATTCAAGGAACTTGACATTACCCCTTATTACCCTAAAGGCGAGGAACGCAAGAATTACCTTCTAAATAGTTATTTCTGCCACTCCTCCAATTTTTCAGATCAAGACCTTTATGTCACCGACCTAAAACATGCCTTATGCCTGTATATAAACAATACCAATTATAAATCGGACCCTTCAGGGATCCTATTTAATGATCGCGTCCATAACATTCCTATAATCAAGGATGTTTGGGACGAAGGAAAAAAGCGTATCAAGGCACGGAACTTTGCCATTTTCGCCCCTACCGGGGAAGGAAAATCATTTCTGGCCAATAATATCCTAAGGCAATACTTCGAGGCGGGAGTCCGTCTGGTCATCATCGATCTTGGAGGCTCCTATACAAAATTTGCCAAGCTCTATCCCGAACACTTCACCATTCTAAGATATGAAAGTGGAAAGAACCTGGGCATCAACCCTTTTTTCGTGGAAAGTCAAAAGGACATGGACCCAGATCGTCTGGAGGACCTGGCCATGTTCATTTTTGAACTGCTGGGGACAGGCAACAAGGCGAGTAAGGCACAACGGGTCTCCCTTAAAAAAATCCTTCAATGCTACTATAAACTCGTGCATAAAGGCCATTCCCTGGACAGCTTTTATCGCTTTATGGAGACCAACCAAAAGGATTTATTGGACCAGCTTAAAATACAGTCCGAATATTTCAACATACCTGCCTTCCTGCACATTATGTCCGAATTCGTTGGGGATGGACTCTATAGTTTCTTGTTCAACGTTAGCGAAGACCAATCCTTTCATATTGAGGACAAACGTCTGATCGTTTTTGAACTGGACGAGATCAAGGACAACAAGGAAATTCTCTCCGTGATGTTGAAACTGATCAAGTCGGCCATACAGGCTACCATATGGAAGAACCGTGCAGAAAGGGGCATCATATTGTTCGATGAATTTGCAAAACAGTTAAAATTCGACAACGTCTTGGAAAGTGTTGAATTTTACTATCAGGCCATCCGAAAACAGAACGGGGCCATAGGTATCATCCTCCAATCCATAAACCAACTGCCCAACAGTTCCACCTCGGCCAGTATCCTTGAAAACACCCAGATAATTTATAGTCTCAACAATGAAAAAGGCTATGCCGAACTAAAAAGTAGGCTCAACCTTTCAAGCCATGACCACAATCAGTTGAAATCGATCAGAAACAACCTTACCGGCCCTAAAAAATATACAGAGGTTTTTATCAAAATAGGAAGGGAGAGCAACATTTTTAGGCTCGAGGTACCCCCAGAAGTCCATGCCGCCTATCTAACAGATGGCGAAGAAAATGCGGCCATAATGTCCCTGTATAAAAAGACCCAGAATATGGAGACCGCTATTAAAGAGTATATAGAACTAAAAAAAGTAACATCATGAAAAAGAAAATCAGAATACTGGGAATTGCGCTTGCCTTTGTCCTTTTAAGGCCTGCAGGCGCTGCCTGCCAGGGGATGCCGGTCTATGATAACACCAATTTTATTTCCATGACCAAATCCCTGATAGAATCTGCGAAACAGACTTCTGAGCTATTAAAGACGGTAGAATTCTTAAAGGAGCAGAAAGAGAATATCATGAAGGTCAGCAATGTGGTAAAACAGCTCAGGGCCGTAAAGAAGATGGCGGACAACAACCGCCGTATGATCGATATCGTGAACAGGGACCTGAGGGAAATCTTGAACTCCCCCTTTATAAAGGCCGGGGAGGTCTCAAGGGTATCCAACTCCTTTAATGCCATCATAGAAAATGCACTGAGCGACCTTGATTTTATTGAGCAGATCCTTTCCAACGACTATCTAAAGATGACCGATGCCGAGCGCACTGTCCTGTTAAAGGAAAAGGAAATGAAGTCCCTTGAAATGGTGGTCGAGATCGAGGCCAAGACCAGGCGATATCGTGAGGTAATCGCATTTAGGGAAATGCAGGATATTATCAACAGCAGGGAAATAAAATATTGAAACATGTCAGGAATAGTTTTAAGTATAGGGCTCGAATATGTGGATACGGTCTTCCAAACCATTAAGAACAGTGATTTTGCACAATACACCATCACCGGGATGAAGACCCTGGCCATTCTGTTCTTCCTGATCAACATACTTAAAAAATACAATGAGGGCATTGCAAATAATGAGGGGTATACATGGGGGCTGACCCCCTCTGAACTGGCCAAGAATTTTGCTGTGGTCATCCTGGTCATTTTTTCCACACAGGTGTTGGGGGTTTTCGACGCTATTTTGGTGGCCATTGAGGCCCAATATCGCGACACCGCCCCTGCATTGCTTCCCTTGCAACTTCAGGACATAGACTTGGAACAGGACGTAGGTCCGATAGAAGCTGCAAAAAAGGCCATGGCCCTTTTATACGAAACTTTGATAACACCTTTGTACGGTCTAAAAATATTGGCATTTATCTTAGGGGTGTTCCTCTGGCTTATGGACCTATTTATCTATCCGCTGTTTCTGGCCGAGCGTTTTTTTCTGCTGGGAATCATGCAGGCCTTTTTCCCACTTGTGATCAGCCTTGCCGTGTTTGAAAAGTTTAGGGCACTGGCCTACAACTACTTTAAATTATATGCCGGCATCTATATGTTGGTTCCCGCCTTCTTCCTTGTCAATGTCTTTGTCAACAATCTGTACACCGAGGTGAACAGCAATTTTTGGCCGGATCTATTCGGAAGCGATTGGGGAAGTCGTATTTACGCCCCCATCGTACAACTAGGGTCTATAGGGTTCATTGTATTCTTAAAATTCAAATTGTACCGAAGGGCCATCTCCTTTACGATACGGCTCTTTAGTGGAGCATGAGAATTATCTCATCAAAAACAATGGTTCAAACTTAAATTTCGACTTATGAAAACACCTTATAAAGACATCTACAAAATACTCAAACAGAATCGCTATATCGTTTGGTCCTTGGTCATCAGCTCTACATTGACCTGTATCGTGGCCATAATATCGGTTTTAAGAATGCACAGTGTTTCCCTAAAAAACTCGTTTATGATCAATACGGATGGCAGTGCCATACCCTTAAGGTTGGTTTCCCAAGAAGAAAACCTCGCCGTAGAGGCATTATCACATTTGGAACTGTTCCATACCTATTTCTACGATATGGACGCCAGCAACTATAAAAAGAATTTGGAGAAAGCACTGTGGTTGGGGGACAGTTCTGTGGACGAGCTATATCGCCAGAAGAAATCCGATGGTGTGTACAACCGCCTATTGCAATATTCCCTCTTGCAAAAGGTCAACCAGGTGGAATCCAAAATAGAACTTACCTCCAAGCCCTATACCTTCACCACCGTTACCCTGTTCGAAATCAACAGGGGAAAGGTAACCGACACCTATGAACTAGTATCAACTGGGGAACTGATCCATGTAGACCGCAACTTTCCCAAAAACCCGCATGGGCTTTTGATCACCAACTATTTTGAAAAGTCACTAAAAAAATTGCACCGTGAGAATTGAAAAAAACAAGATCGTATTCAGCTCAATATTGCTCCTCATTACATTGTTCATCATAGCCTACGCGATGATGGTTTTGGACAACGGAGAGGAGGACAAAGAACTATTGGAACGGACCGATATCCCAAAATTGGAGGAGCAAGGAAATGAATACCGTTCCAGGCTGGAAGCCGTTGATAAGATCGAAGATGTTCGCACCTCCATTGCCCCCGATATTTACGGGGACGGGGTACTGGATTCTGCCTATGAAAACAATACCGATTTAACACAGGAGGAAAAACAGCGCATTGTGGACAGTATATATAAACAAGGGCGAATAAAGTATCGTATTGAAAGTCCGAAAAACTCTTATGTGCCCAAGGAACAACCAAAAAATCCGATAGCAAAGACGTCCAAAGAACCTGATGTGGAAGAATCACTATCATCCAAGGAATTGGCTCTGGAGCATCAGCTATTCTTTTCCTCGGTTCCACAGAGCATTCTTGAAGACTTGATAGAGGATATTGGAAATATCCATGTTGAAATAGACGGGGATCAAGTGGTACGGGCCAATGACCGACTACGTATGCGCCTATTGCAATCCATAAGATTGGACTCCATAAACATTCCCAAAAACACCTTGATCTATGGTATTGTGAGTTTCAAACCCAACAGGACAGTGCTCAACATAAACAATATAGACCATATTCCCATTAAGCTGAAGGCGTTTGACCTGCAGGATGGACTTGAGGGCATTTATGTAGAGAACAGCTTTCGAGGGGAAGTATCCAAGGAGTTGGCAGGAGATATGGCCAATGACATCAATATTACCGGCATTCCACAAATAAGGGGCATCAGTAAGGTACTCCAACGCCGCAATAGGAACATAAAGGTAAAGGTGGCCAACAACTACCGGTTACTTCTAAAGACAGATCTAGGAACATCAAAAACACAGAACAAATGAAATCATTGACCGCCCTATTCAGTATACTCTTTGTCATGGCAATTGTGCATGCACAGAACAACATGACCGTCGATACCATATTTGCCAACGAACAAAAGGTCGTTTCCCTGTTTTTTCCCGATCCCATCCGACAGGGAATAACGGGCTCTCCCAATTTTGCTTTCAGCTATAATCGCGAAAAGCAGCAATATTTCGGATTGCTACAGGCCACTCCGGGAGAGGAAAGCAACCTCTTGGTAATTACCGCGAACGGTAAGGTCTATTCATACATATTACGCTACTCGCGGCAACTGGAAAAACTCCACTATATTATCAATCCGAAGAATAGCATAGGGGAAGACAAACCATATACTTACACAAATTTGACCAAAACTGAAAAACCTGTTCGAAATAGGAAAATTGATTCTTTGGTCAAGCCCGAATATGTTCAACATTGTTCCGAATTGCTCCAAAGCCCCAGACTGTACCAACGCATGAAAAGCAAGAAAAAAGTTGCTGTTCACATAGTAAAAAACAGCTATCACGGAGGGCAAGTATACGTCATGTTCGAAATCGTCAACCCTACCCAAATTGATTATGAAATCGACAGTTTGGAATTGTACAGGGTCAACGGGAACAATAAACGCCGGGCATCTTATCAAGAGCTGCCCCTATCACCTGTCTATAAATTTAAAATGCCTCAAATGGTCCCTAAGGGTCAGCAGATACAATTTGTTTATGTGTACCCCAAATTTACTTTAAGTAAAAATGAAAGGCTTGTGGTCAAATTGGAGGAGTTGAATGGAGCTAGGGACTCAAAGGGCATATTAGAAAAGTAATATTAATCCATTTCTTCCATCCTAAATTACATATAAACAGCTCTTAATTCCCCTGCTACTCCTTTTCTCTCAAATTATTGATTTCTTGGGCAGAAATTGAACCAGGATCGTTGCCGAAATTTTTTCGTATAAAATTAAGCACATTAGCTATTTCCTCATTTGAAAGAAAATGGAAACCGGGCATTATTTGGTCATACCCACTTCCTTGTTCCTTCTTCATATTAGTTGTTACTCCACCCAGAGCCAACTTAATCAACTCATCTTTGCTCCCCGTTACTATGCTAGAATTCTTTAAAGAAGGGAATATACCTTCGACTCCTTCTCCGTTCTGTTTATGGCATGAAGCGCAATATTGTCGGTAGCTAATTTCTCCCTTAGATGTTTTTGTTTTAGCTGCATCCTGTTTCAAATTGGTCTTTTCTTGCTGCAACTTATCATCCCATTCATAGTCAGTGTCGTCTAATTTAAAAACTCTCACGATACGATCGTCATGTTCTATAGGAAAACCGTCGCTAGGATTCCAGTCACAGTTACTCGTGGACAAATAGACATCCCCTGCTGGTGACACACATATATCCCTAATTCTTCCCAGTTCTCTATCAAATATTATGGATTCGGATAGAATTGCATCTCCATCTTTGTTAAGTTTCAAAACCCTTAAATCGTTTTCTTTAAGTGTTGTTAAAAGTAGTGCATTCTTCCATTCAGGTATAATGTCCGAATTATAAAAATCGATACCTGCCGGAGCTATCGTAGGCGTCCAGGCCCTCAAAGGAAGGACAACTGTTGAATCCTTGCAAAAGATTTCTTCTCCCGGCAAATCACAAAAACCTGCAACATTTGGCCATCCGTAGTTCCCTCCTTTACGCATCAGATTAATTTCGTCATCCGTAGCATCTCCATGTTCAGAGGTATACAAATTATCACCAGTACCGTAAACCAAACCTTGAACATTCCTCTGGCCCCATGACCAAATTGGACTACTTGTAAATGGATTGTCTTTCGGAATAGATCCATCAATGTTTAAACGCAATATTTTCCCATTCAAGGATTTTAGATTTTGGGCATTGTCGGTACTGGGCCCTATATCTCCTGTGGCCCACATCAACTTACCGTCCGGAGCTATCGTTAGCCTAGAACCATTATGTCCCGTATTTCCAGGTATTTCCAATAGTACCTTCGGTTGAACCAAAACCCCATTAGTATAGGTGTACCTTTCCAATCTTGATATTATTGAATCTTTTATTTTAAGCGTATAATTCAGAAAGACATAAGGAAAGTCATTAAATTTGGGATGCACCGTCATACCCAACAACCCAGTAGTTCTTTTTCTGAAAACATCGTGTATTTCCACAAGCAACTGTTTTTCGCCGGTTCTGGGATTTACTTTGCTTACTCTTCCGCCTTGCTCTGTAAACCATATCCAGTTATCGGGACCCCATGTTATTTCCCATGGAACATCCAAGTTGGATATGATAGTACTACGGCCTATACGAGTGGAGTCCAATAAAACTTGTTTTTCGACTGGTGAAGAAAAATCTTCATTATAGGTTGATAAAGTTTTTTTTTCCTTTTCCAAGAAATCACATCCGATCAGAGTCAACATGAGTAGAAGGACTGTAACAAAATAACTTAAACTATTTACTTTCAACATACTGTTATTAAAATTTAATGATATGTCGGTTATTTCACATACCAACTTTCTTCCAATAAAAATGCACCTTGCAAGGTTTACTAACCCTAAGGTATCTTATAAGAATTAACTCAAGGACCGTAAAATGACAAACTTCAAGCCACTATTTTGCGCAATTAGAGTTAATTGCTGTCATCGTTTAGTCACAATATATTTTTAGAACTAGGACAACCAACTATCAATATTCTTTGCAACAAATTCATCATCATTCAAATGGGGGTAAGATCTATATACTCTATCTATCTCTTCCAACTGACCAGGTGAGAGCACCTCGTTTTCATTCAAGGTCCATAGCCCTTTCAACAGCCCTTGACGCCGCAAAACTTCGTGAATACCTGGAATACATCCTGCAAAGCTATGGGCAGGATCAAAAAAGGCCGCATTGGTATCTGTAATCTCAATGGCTCGGGTCATCATCGCTTTTGAGTCATGATCATATTTCCCATTCTGAATATCTTCCAATAGTTTCACAGCTGATTTTGTCCAAACCGCCCAATGCCCTAAAAGTCCACCAACTATTCTTTTTTTGATCATTCTGTTTCCAACCACCACTTGATATTCCGATAATAGATCTACTAAAATATTATCATCGTTTCCGGTATACAGGGCTATTTCATCCGCCCGATCCGATTCAGCCACACCTCGTACTACGTCAAAAGTTTGATAACGATTGAAAGGGGCCATTTTAATGGCCACTACATTTTTAATATCCGCAAATGCCCTCCAAAAGTTCACATCCAGTTTTCTTCCCCCCACTGCTGGCTGTAAATAGAATCCGATAACGGGAATTTTCTCGGCCACTGCCCTACAATGTTCCAAAATCTCTTCGTTCGAGGAATTTTTAAAAGCTCCAAGGCTCAAAAGAGCGGCATGGTAGCCGTTGGCCAACGCGGATTCCACTTCACCGAGTGCCTGCATGGTCTTCCCTATAATCCCTGCAATTCGGATAATCGGTTTCCCGGTTTTGGTGGTATACGCCTCAAATTCCTCTTTTGCGATCTTTAGAATGGGATCAAATAGATTAAATTTAGGTTCGCGTATCTCAAATTGTGTGGAATGTACGGCCACCGCAACACCTCCGGCACCGGCATTCAAATAATATCGCATTAAGCCCCGTTGTCGGCGCTCGTCCAATTTTCTTGCTTGATTTAGCGCTAAGGGCAGAGCAGGTATGACCGTCCCCTTTTGAAGGGATTCTATAATACCTTCAGGTAATTCTGTGAAATGCATTTTGTTTTGTTTTGTAATTTTTGACTGATTTGTAGATCTAACTATTTTGGATTTCCATTAGGGACGTTTTGTATAAATTACAAAGTGGGTCTGTACTACATAGAGTGTTCCAGCCACCGTTAATACTTGCCATCCCTAACTTCAAAATGAGTGGGTTTCCCCAATGTTTTTTTATTATTGGCCACCCAATGAGCCGTCCATTGAATTACCTTGTCAACAGGAACCTCGGGGTCACCGAACAATTCATGCGATTTATCAGGATTGCTCAAAAGCGCAGTGTTGGCCTCTTTACCCTCCAAAAGAGGGTCCACTCCAAAAACCTTGGCAAATTCACCTACCACACCTCTCACTGAAAGGGTCTCCTTGCCCGTAATATTAATAATATTGGCAGGGATACTGGTCTGTTCAAGAGAGCGCAACACCATATTGTTGGCATCGCCTTGCCATATCACGTTGAAGTACCCCATTGATAAATCCACGGGCAGGTTTTCCTTCACTTTGGTGGCAATATCCACTAGAACACCATAACGTGGTTCTACAGCATAATTCAATCGAATCAATGCCACTGGGGTATTGTGGGCCGTACTGCCATATTCGAACATTCTTTCCCTTCCCAAGCAAGATTGCGCATACTCCCCTATGGCCTCTGGCCTATCATTTTCTTTGGACCCGCCAGACCCTATCGGAACCAAAGGATAGACACAGCCTGTAGAATAGGCTACGATCCTTGAGTCCTTAAAGTGTTTGGCTACCAGACCAGGTAAATACGAGTTCATGGCCCAGGTAAGGGAAAGGTTGTCCTCGGATCCAAATTTCATCCCCGCCAAAAAGAAAACGTTCTTGACCCTGGGAAGGCTTTCTAGAAAGGTTTCGTCCAAAAGGTCTCCTTTAATAGTTTCGACCCCCAGCCCTTCAATATAGGCTTGTTCCTCCTGGTTGCTAAAGCGGGAGACCCCTATGATCCTTTTGGAGACCCCGGCCATATCACAGGCCCTTATGGCCATATGCGCAAGGGAGGGACCTATCTTTCCTGCTATTCCAAGGAAAATAATGTCCCCATCCATTTCTTTGAACATATCCACTGTGGCTTTGGTTGGCCGGGACAACAACATTTCCAGCTGTTTTTCATTCGATATTTCTTCTGGATACTCAGTCATAAAAATTCCTGTTTTTTAATATTATCTGTTTATATATTTCTACTGCTTCTTGCAGTTTTGACACAAAGCAAAATTCATCTGTCTTATGGGCCAATTCTGGTTGGCCTGGACCCAATATAATCGTGGGAATCCCCCCATAGGCCTTTTGTAACACAGATCCATCTGTTAAATACGGTAAGGCTTTAGGAAATCCTTCGGCATCTGGATAAATACTGCAGGCCTCATAGACCATTTTCACAAAAGGATCGTCAGCCCTAGTGGATACTGCTGGAAGATCCACCAAGGTTTCTATTGAAATCCCATCTCCCAATTCCTTTTGAATCTGTTTCAATAGCGTTTTATGGTCTATTGCACTTGTTGTTCTGGCGTCTATGGTAAATCCGGCATGATCGGGAACCGAATTGATGTTCATCCCTCCAAAAACCCGTCCAACATTCAGAGAGGACAATCCCAGCAACGGATCCTTTTCATCCTTAAATTGGAATTGCTCCGTCCTCAGGATGGCACGAGCTACTTTGTAGATTGCGTTCTCGCCCAGATGCGGCATTGAAGAATGGGCTGTACTCCCAGTTGCCGTCAATCTTAGATAAAGCCCTCCTTTATGGCCTATCGCGGGAATATTGGCCGTTGGCTCCCCCACGATTAGCCCATTGGCCCTTCCAAGGTCTTTATATGTGACCACTAGATCATTTGCTCCCTGACATCCCAATTCTTCACCTGAGGTAAGGATTAAACGTACTCCACCAACGGGCTTCCCTTCTTTAAAGGCCCGTATAGCAGCCAAAACCATTGCAGCAACTCCCCCCTTCATGTCACTGGAACCACGTCCATATAATTTTCCATCTAAAACCTGTCCCCCGAACGGGTCCGTAATCCATTTCTTGTCCCCCAAAGGAACCGTATCAAAGTGTCCTGTGAACACTATGGGAAATGCCTCTTTGGACAAGCCCTTCTCCGCAATCACATGTAAGCGATCACCTTCAAATGGAACATAGGTTATATTAAACCCATTTTCCATTAAAAGGGCTCCCACAAATTTGGCAATGGCGTACTCATTTCCAGGGGGATTTACCGTGTCAAAAGCTATTAGTTCCTGTGTCAGTTTTACTACCATTCTTTTTAATACGTCCATTATCCTTTAATTCATTACCGATTCAACTAGTGTACTTAGTTTCATTACCAGAAAATAGACCATCACAATAATTAGTACGAACCCGAAAAACGCGAGCAGATTTTGTTTTGTTGTATTTCGGTACTTTCCCATGATCTTACTATTGTTCAAGATAAGGTACATTCCGCCTGCTATAAATGGAACCGCCAAAACAGTGGACGCCTGTGCAAGGATCAGAGCATATATGACATCCCCCCGAAAAAAGACGGCGACCAGCATTCCCAACAATAAAATAATGGCCGTAAATACCTTTGGCATCTTTTGGTTCATGGAGCGACCCATCCCCAAACCATCGGACAACAGGCCACCTCCTATTACCGCATTCACCATTAACGAGGAAAATGCTGCAGCACATAGACCGAGGCTAAAGATTATCTTGGCATAACTCCCGAAAAGTGCTTCTAACTGTATGGCCATATCGGCTGCGGATCTTACACTGATCCCCTGGGGATTCAGTGCAGCTGCAGAGGTTATAATGATCAACATTGATATTAGGGCCAAAAAAAATACGCCCATATTGCTTTCGTTCACACCACGTTGCAGGTGTCCGATCTCCCAACCCTTGTCCCTTACCAGATATGATTGATAAATGGCCCCGTTGATCGCAAAAGTAGTGGCCACAAGGGCCGAAATAACATCCATATCCTCCAACCTAAAGGACATGGGCGAAAATCCCTTCACCACTTCCGATATATCGGGCCTAGTAAGCAAAAGATTGACCAAAAATGCCACGATCATGATCATCACCAAGAACATCATCAATTTCTCCAACACTTTATAAAGGTTTTTGGCCCAATAAAGCAATACAATGGCCAACGTAGTAAATACGACCGGCCAAATACGTTCGTCTATCCCCGTTATTCCCTCCATCCCGATCCCAATCCCCAAATTATTTCCAAACTGGAAACAGGAAGCAGAAATAAAGGAGGAAACCCCAATGATCATGGCAAACCAACGACCATATGTATTGGCAATCGACCGAAGTATAGATTCTGTATTGCTCAGGCCGAAACGAACAGCCATGGAGGTGTACACCATCATACAGACGGCCGCCATGACAATGACCCATAAAAAAGAATAACCCTGTTCCGAACCAACACTGGAAGACACTGCTATACTGCCAGGACCCAGTACAACGGAGGCGATTATAAACCCAGGCCCCAAAGACCTTAACAATTCACTGATTTTCATGTATTTAAATTTACGTTCATGATCTCGTCTATAATTATCTAATTGTTAAGTGGGACCTTCGTCCATAAATTCCATAGGAAAAATAGTTGAGCGGCTAGGCTACATGTTTTTCGCTGTTAAAACTATTTTTTCACTTGCTGTGCCTGAGTAGGGTTTATAGGCTCTGGCCAATTCAAATGTTTATGAAGAAATTTAAAAGTGCCCTCACCGTTAATATCATGTCCTCCCCAAAAAAATTCCAATTCCGCCAAATTCCCAATTCCTAGGCGGTCATAAAGTCTTTTAACCTTCATAAATTCATAGGCAACACTCTCCTGTGCCGCAACACCATCATAATAGCCACTTTCCACCATAAATGGTATGGGGCATATCAAAGAGGCCATTTCGGCGTGGGTGAAGGTGTTTCCCATATTCCATTCATAAATGCCACCAGAATTTTCAAAGAAATAGGAGTTACGGTAGTCAGTACTTACTGTTTTCCGAACCCAATCATTGAAATAAGCAGAACTGATAACCGCTGCATATCGTTTTAATACAATGGGCACCCTTAAAGCGGTTCGCCCTCCCCAGCTTTTGCCATATAGTGCGATACGGTCGGCATCGACATAGCTCAACGAACCAAGAAAATTCAGTATTTGTTCATGCTGTGGAATAATTACCGAAAAAGCAGTTGCCTTGATGGCATTTACCTTACGAATATTAAATTGATAGGGGTTATAAGGAGAAAACACTACAAACCCTCTATTGGCCAACGCAGGCAATACCCTCTTGTATGAACTATGTTCAATGGAGGAGGAAGGGACCCCACGGATTCCATGTTGCATTACCACAACGGGTCTTTTATCTCCTGACTTTATATCTTTAGGAACTGCTAAAATCCCCCAAGCCGGCACCCCTTTCCAAACATCTAGCACCACTTCATATCCCTTCCATCCCGGTTCATCATAAACCAACCGCTTTCTTGGATTAATGGGAAGCAAGGGGCTATTTATTTTTCCTACTAATTCTGAATAGAAGTTATCCGCATATTTTTCCATATCCTTTTTCCAGGTCTCAACAGAGGAAACATCTCCTTTAAGTAAGGCGTAGCGATTGCGTTCTGCATTGGGAAACATATCCTGAATATACTCTTGCATATTCTGGAACACTTTAAACTGTCGCTCCTCAGGCAAAAAATTGGGGCGCAAATCCTTAAGAGGAATTCTCCTTTTGGAATTTAAAGGGATATCGATCTCCAAGTACTTGGCAAAAAGTGATAATGCCTGGGGTGACCCGTGCCTGTTTACTTCAGTCGTTAGTTCAAAATTCAATTGTTCTACCATTGTTTTTGGAAAGAATCGCAACAATCGATCAAATTCGGCCTTTACGGCTTCACCAGAAGGAGTTCGTAGTTCCCCTGGAAGTGCATGGTCTTGTTGTTCTTTAGTAGGTGTCCTAGGCTCCTTTATATTTGGCACAGGAGATTGTTCAACAATCAATTTTCTGGGTGCGATCATACTTGCAATCTCAGCATCGCCAAATTCTTTTAATAGGCCCCAAACATTTCTATAAATAGGCTCTAGCCATAAATCTTCCCTAGGTCCAAAATAGCCACTTACCCATGCGGCATCTATGCGTTGATCCAAAGCCGCAGTATACATCGCTAGTAGGCCACCTTCCCCATATCCCATTACTCCGACTTTTAGATCCGGATTGGTCTTTCTTAACCAATCTATGGCCGACATAATCTTCTGGGCCTCCATTCCGATTATATGTTGTCCCATGACATAGCTTTGTCTGTGGATCCATTCCCTATGGGTCTCATTGGTCCATGCAGAAGAGCTAACCTTGTTATCCATCCAAGGTGCACGGGATGTAAGGGCGTCACTACCGGAAAACTGAGTGTCCCTATTGATTAAAATTGGAATTAACACCTGTGCACCTCCCTCTGCAAGTTGGAGGGCCAATCCATTATCCCCCGCAATCATTCCCGCATAGGATTCCGCCAATTCATCGGCATCTGGGACCACTACTATGGATGATAGGACCTTACCCTTTGGTAACAGCAATAATCCTTCTGCAATTAGTCCTTCCTGAACCTGCCATTCTACCTCATAAATAGCACATTTTGATGTTTCGGCCACCATAGTCTTATGCCCGGGCTTACTTTTAATTTTTAATTGAGGCAATGATCTGGGGCCCTTTATACCGAGTATTTCACCTAAATGCTGCCTGTTAAGTTGAATTGATGATTGATACGCTTCCCAGGATGAAAAGTCGCGTTCCCAGAATCGCTCCCTATTCCCTATAATCTCTTTGGTATAATTTGTTACGAATTCATCAATGCCTTTATTGATTTGGGACGCAATATTAACCTCATAATCCCTATTATACGGTTTGTCAAAAAATTGAGGATGTTGTGCCATCAATTGCCTCACAGGAAGTATTACAAAAATTACAGCAACAAGGTAGTAGAACCTTTTGCTTTTATAGTGAATAAGCATTGGATAATTCTTTTTACGTTAAAATGTAAACTAAAGTTGAAAAAGTAAGGAGAAAGGGAATAATGCAGGATATAAACCTACATTACCCCTATATTAAATTTTGACTGTATACCTACCATTACAATCATTTACAACTACAGAAGGTTAGGGAGCTGCACTATCTCCCCCTACCCCTCCAAAGGTATAATATGGCAATTCAAGAAGGTCCAATTCATCGGCAGGAATTGGGAACTGCAATGGTGTTCCTTCAATAAGTCCACCATAATTCAATCCACGATAGTTCCCCAATCCTCTTTTGTGGTAATAATGCAATCCCGCTGAACTTACAGTTGTCTCTATATCAAATTCGTAGCGCATAGCATTCCACACCTCATCAAAATTATCGGCCTCGGTGACAGGTTCCAAACCACCTCTTTCTACCCGAGTTTTGTTAATAAGCGCCACGGCAACAGGGTCAACGTTAGGTTCACTGGCACGCAGTAAAGCCTCGGCCAAATACATATCTATCTCTGCGGAACGAATGTGGTTTATTACCCCTATTCCTCCGTTCAACCAAATATCTTCTGTTCTAATGGGCATATAGAGCGATCCATACCATCCACCATTTGTAGCTGGCCACGAAGACGCCCCTCTCCATCTAAAGTCGGTTCCCGGAGCTCTTTTCCTTGCCTCGAGCACTACCGTTTGTCCCTCATTGTCAACTACTGTAACGTCCTCTTGCCCCGCAATGCGCCTATCAGCTGTTTCTAGGACGAATTCAGAGCGTAATTCAGGATCGGCATTTATCCATTCTTCAAATTTACCACTCACATCGGTATGGCCGATCAAATAATAATTGGTTCTGAAAATTGTTCCCTGAAGGATTCCAGGGCTTTCCCCCCAAACATTTGAATTTGATTCAATATTTAGTTCTTCCAAACCATTCTCCACTAGCGTCTTAATCTTAGGCCAATCAAGATTATCCCTGCAGTCCGGGGTTCGGCATTGCTGTAGCCTATACCTGGCTTCATACGAATTCATTAATTTCACAAAATCATCTGAGCTCAATGGATTTCCAATAATCCAATTATTGGGTAAGGTAAAAGAATTTGAGCTGGCAATATCACGGGCCTCTTGAAGTTTTTTTAAACCAAAATCAAATACTGCTTCCGAAGGCTCAAAAATCAGCTCGTCGGTCGTCAGATCAAAGTTTTCGTCCAATATAAATGCCTTGTCAAAATGATTTGCCAAAGCCATATAGGAAATACCTTGGATAAATTTGGCAAAGGCTCTTAGACGTTGAGTTCTTGCATTATCTTCAAATTCCAGCCCCCTAACATCTGTTGCGGACAACCCGTCATTGACCGATGAAATAGCGGTATACAAATTGGACCATGGAGTTGTTACTACAGCCTTCCACCGATAAGTTGGAGTATTTTCATAAGCTGTAGCGGGAATACGAAAAAAATCCCGTACAAAACTATATCCATTGGTACTTTCCAGCCCCAAGAGAGTAACTCTGTCGTTGAAACCACGGGATTGGACCCCCTTCCACCATTGTTGATATTGATTGCCAACCAAGGCTTCAATATCGTTGATATTTTGAAGTGCTGTAGCAGTATCTGGATTATTGGTATTCTCTACCTCCAAATAATCAGAACATGCAGGGAACAATAGTAATATTCCTATTAGGCAAAACACCTGTATTGATTTAAGTATTTTCATTTTTTTACAATTTTGTGATTTAAGTTCCAAGAAATTAAAACTTGATTTCAAGATTGGCCGATACTTGTCTAAAGTTTGGATATTGATATCTATCCTGTCTGTAGACCATATCGCCTACCTCAGGGTCAATACCGCTATAATCTGTCCAGGTAATAAGATTCCTTCCGATTAGGCTAAGGTTAATATTGTCTATGGAATTACCAAAAAGGGAGCTCAACGCATCCTTATCAAAATTGTAGCCCAAGGATACCTCCCTTAGTTTTACGTAAGTAGCATCCTCAATAAAACGGGCATTTCTGTTTGAGATATGATTTTGATAATAAAGAATTGGTTTCTTTTCATTTTGGGGTTTACCCGCTTGGTCGTTTAAAACATCTAGATTTTCCCTGACTCGGCGCTGCCAAGTCCGGTTATATATTTGCCCACCAAACTGGCCGTCAAAAAGCGCATAGGCCGTAAACTTCTTATATTTTAAAGTAGTACCAAAGGCTAAGTTAAAATCGGGCATTGCCCTACCCTGGTCCACATAAGAATTGCCATCTTCCGGCACATAGACATTTGGTATCCCCCAACTACCTAGTTCCGTACCATCCTCGGCTACTACACTTGTTCCCCACATTTCGGACCTCCAGGTATTACCTTGGCCTACGGGCACCAAATATCCTTCATCATTACGATCAAAATAAGAGCTATAGTCTCCTCCAAGGGTGGTAGCCAGCTCATTATAGGTTTCTATCCATTTTTGGGTATACATGGTACTTATTTCTTCCCCTTCCCTTAAATAGAATATATCATCGCGCAAAAGTCCGGGACGATCGAACTCTGTGATCTTGGAGCGCGAGCTATCAAATATAAGATTAAAGGAAAGTTTTAAATCTTTCTTTTGAATTGCAAAATAATCCAAACTAGCTTCATAAGTATTGCTTTTTACCGTTCCACCATTTACCCATTGAGAATTAAAGCCATAAGGACTTATGAGGGGTAGCTGCAGAATTTGATCTTTTGCCTCCGAAGTGGCGAATGTTAGGCTAAGTCGAAATTTATCAAACAAAAAAGCATCAAATCCAGTCTCTATTTCGGTTGCAAGCTCTGGCTTCAAGTTCTTGTTGCCCAAAGTGTTCTTTGTCACAATCGAGCCAGCGACTGACCAAGTTTCATACTGGGCCGCGAAATTAGGCCGTCCGCCTGCAGTTCCCTTGGATAGCCTTAGTTTAAAATCATTTACACCAGACACATCAAACCACTTTTCTTCTGACATTCTATAAGCTAAACTGGCTCTGTAGTAGGTATGCCATCTTTCATCCTCGCCAAAAAGCGAACTACCATCCCTTCGTACCACCGCATCAAAAATATACTTATCCTTATAATCCAAATTAGTGATTAAAAAATATCCTAAGGATTTAATTTCTGAGGAAGAAGAGCTCCCTGTGCGTCTATCCAAATCCGTAGCATCTATAGTCCTTACTCCAGATACTTGAAAGGCCTCACCTATTAAACTTGATCCTGCATATTCAGTATGCTCTTGTAAAGCTCTTATTTGTGTTGTAGTGGATAGGTCCCCGAATTTCTTTTTAAAAGTAGCCATTATACTGGAATTAATGGCTTCGGAATAACTCTCATTTAAAGTTATTCCTCCATTTAAGTCCTTATCCCTGGCATGTTGGTACCAAATGGGAACATAGCGTTCTGAATTAGTTCCGCTTCTATCATAACTTATATTTCCAGAAAACTCCAACCAATCCGATGCATAATACTTTAGGCTTGCACTACCCATGGCACGATTTCTTATGGTTGTATTTTCTATATAAGCAACATCATATAGTGGGTTATTATAAGTCAATAAGGGGTCTGACAAATATAGGTATCTTCCATTCTCATCGCGAAGCGCTAAGTCTACCTCTGGCCCTTGAATCAACAGCCCATAGAAAGGACTTGTTTCTTCATGCATCGGGATAACATCGGTTTTGGATTTGGAGTAATATCCACTTACAGCCATAGTCAGGTTATCCGTGATCCGTGCATCCAGATTAAGTCTCACATTCCGTCTAGTGTAACCATCCGCATCGGCCATAATTCCACTGTTTCTTGTATTGTTAAAGGAAGCGCGATAATTCACTTTATTTGTACGTTGGGCTATGGATATATAATTCGAAAAATAATATCCAGGATCAAAAAATCTTTTAAGATGGTCATAAGTCTTAACCGGATACTCTTGATCCATAAAGGCCGTAGACGGAGTACTTACAAGAGCTCTACCTAAGCGTGAAGAAGTAGGGTTACCATCAAGATCCACCCAGGGTTGATCAGGGTTACCACTTAATTTGTAGGCATGGGAACGATTTGTTGCCTGAGACCTTGGCAATTGATTCACTCCGAATTCGTTTCTAATTGCTATCTGCGGAGTTCCTTCCTGAATACTTTTCCCTCTTTTAGTAGTAATATTAATAACCCCATTCGCCGCTCTAGACCCATATAAGCTGGATGCCGCGGCTCCTTTCACCACTTCAATATTAGCGATATCCAAAGCATCTATATCTCCCGCAGTTCCTGCTAATATAACCCCATCCACTATATATAATGGAGAATTATTATTATCAAAAACATTGGTTACGCCTCTTAATATAATGTCTACATCGGACCCCGGACTACCATTACTTTGAGTCATAGACACACCCGATACTTTACCACGCAAAGCGCTAGCAGCATTAGAGCTAGGAACTAATTCCAAATTTTCATTGGTGACCCTACCCACGGTAAAAGGCATTTTTTTAGATTTTGTGCCACCTACTACACCAGTTACGATGACTTCTTCCAAGCCAGCGGCATCCTCTTTCAAAATTACATTGATTGTTGGTTGATTTCCTACCAGCACTTCATTGGTTGCAAATCCAATGTATGAAAAAACCAATATGGCATTTTCATCACTGACCTCCAAAGAAAAATTTCCATCAAAATCAGCTTGGGTACCATTCGCAGTACCCTTTTCCAAAATATTTGCCCCTACCAACGGCTCTCCATTTTGGTCTACGACAGTTCCGCTAACTGTATTTCCCTGTATTTTCTCAGGTACCTTTTTGTTGTTGAGGGGTACATTCGCTTTTTTAGAATCCAGCTTTCGTTTTGTAAGAATAATTTGTTTCTCTACGATTTCATACTGAATATCAGTGCCCGAAAACAATATATTCAATATAAGATCGATTTCTTTTTGCTCTACCTTAATGGATACTTTTTGCTTGAAGTCGAACAGCTCATTTTCGAAAAAAAACCTGAATTCGGTGTTTTTTTCTATTTTCTCAAATATGGATTCAATACTTTTCTCATGTTCGTTCAAAGAAAGTTTAGTTCTTTGGGAATAGGTATTTGCATTGGACTGAAATAGAAACAGAAATAGAAACAGTAAGGAAAGTTTCATTTTTAAATCGCATTTGATTGCATAGCAGATGCAATGCTCATTGATTATTTTCATATTTTTGTATGATTTAAAGATTGAACGGTTTTTAAATTGAAATTTTAAAATCGGGGAATGTTGCAACCATTTCTCGATTTTTTCTATTTAGGTCATGTCATAATTAAATAGGTTTTATGGGTTAATAGTTATGGTATTATTTTCAATGATGTAATTAAAGTTATTGGTTTTCTGAAACGTAGTTAGAATTTGCTCAACACTCTCACTATTAAACTTTCCTGTAAATTTCTTAGCCTCTAGAGCTTTATAATTATTAGTAATCGCAACATCGAAATGGCGTTCAATTTTCCTTACAATTGAACCAAAATCCTCACTGTTAAAAAACAACTTTCCCTGGGTCCAGGCAACGTGGTTACGAACATCTACACCTTCTACTTTCAACGTGTCCGCTGACTTATAGACCATTTCACTAGGCTTTAATTTAACCCCATCATGCTCACTAAAACGATCTCCTTTCTCAAAAATCCCAACACTACCTTCTATCAGCACCACTTCGGTAAAATCATCGTTATTATAGGATGATACATTAAATTCAGTACCAAACACCTCTGTATTTAAGCCCTTAGCATTTACAATAAAAGCACTTTGGGTATTTTTAGCTACTTTAAAGTATGCTTCACCTTCCAAACTTACTCTACGAGGGCTGCCTTTTATAAAATGTACCGGATAGGTAATCTTGGATCCGGAATTAAGAATCACATCAGAGCCGTCCGAAAGTTGAAGTCGAAATCGCTTTCCGTTTGGTATTCTCAAAGTATTAATCGCTATATTATCGATTACTTTTCCGGACCCTTTATATGAGATTTGATCCTTGGATTGTTCTACCAATACCTCTCCATAATCTACTACAACATTTAGATCCTTTGACTCTTCCAACACCTTAAAACTACCATCTTCCAATTCCAAGGTAATCTTTGTACTATCCAGTTTTTGGTCAACATTTTTAAATCGAAAAACAGCAATAATTGTAAATAGAATCCCAACCACTACAGCCGCATATCTCAACCATCCCATATTGATGACCTTGGTTTTTATTGATTTTGAAATTGGTTTGTCGATTCTTGCTTCAATTTTTCCAAAAGCCCTATCCAAATCAATTTTATAATCTCGATAGTATTTATATACATACTCTCTAAATACCGATTCATTATTGTCTTTCTTGATCCAATTATGTAATATACCAGATTGCTTTTCCGAGATATTACCACTTAGAAATAAGTCAATTAATTCCTTAATTTTCGGCTCCATGCTTTTTTACATTATCTACACCTTTTGACAAATGAAAAAATGAATACCATGCATTATTTATAATATTTTTTATTTATTTGTTTAATTAAGGGTTAAATAACAATAAAATGCATAAGTTAACACCAGATGAAGATAATCTGATCCTAAAGCTTCAAAACGGCAACAAAAAAGCCTATCGCATACTTTTCGAAAAATATTATAAGCTACTTTTTCTCTATGCACAGAGTTTAACTCAAAATAAATATAAATCCGAAGACATTGTACAAAATGTGTTTATTAACTTATGGTTACGGCGTGACGGATTATCCATCAACACCTCCATAAAAAGTTATTTATATAAGTCTGTACGAAATATATTTATCAATGAATACCAAAGAACAAAAAAGGAAAAAAGCTTACTTCAACAAATCCATCTAGAAGTCCTTCAAAAATCGATTTTGGAGGAAGAAGATCACATTACGGACAAGCTAAAGTGGATCGACAATGAAATTCAATCCTTGCCAAAAAAAGCAAGAGAAATCTTTATTATGAATAAGAAAAGAGGATTGACCTATAAGGAAATTGCCGTTATCTTGGACATTTCGGAGAATACGGTGGAAAGCCATATAGGCAGGGTATTAAAAAGATTACGGCTCAAAGCTGCCAAAATCAATCTGCTATCTCTATTTTTTTAAATAACAGTTCCTATAATTTAGCCCCATAAACCAACAACATTATTTTAAGTTTCACCTATTGCCCATAACTAAACCTCCCCATACAGTTCCCTCCCCCACTCTGCCAGGTCCCTTTCAGGATAGTCTTGGTTGTGGAACAAGGTATCAAATTCCCCTAACAGCTCTCGCACCGCTTTTTTGTCCGTAATACGGATTCGGCTCTCATAGTTATTTCTGGTTCCATTGACGGTAAAATTCAAGGAGCCCATATAGGCAATTTCATCATCGATCAGATAGAGCTTTCCATGAATAAAAGGATGTGAATAAGAGTTGCTCTCTGGAGTCAAGAATACCCTAAAAGGAAATAACTGCCGATAGGAATAAAGATAGATTTTGGCATTCCTGATCCTTTTGGAGTAGTTACGGATCAATAGCCAAAGCAGGATCAAAGGCATTCCTGACCAGAGTATCAGGTGTTCCCCCATCATTACGGCCATCGCCATAACAGCCGTTATCAATGTCCACAAGAGAAGATAGAGCCATCGTTTTCTGAGAATCAATTTCGACCGCAGTGCCTTTGCTTCTTCATCAATAAATATGTCCTGAATTATCAGTTGGTGTATATTCCTTTGCCGGTCCCCATAAAAATCCGCTATATCATCCATTGTTATCAGTTGTACATCAATATCCCTATGGTGTAGATCGATCAATTTTCTCACCAGAGCAGCAGACATATAGGGCGAAATCACTTTTACGGAACGATTTGCATTTTGGAGTTCTTCCATTAGTTTCCGTCCTGCTCCCGTCCCGACATAAACATCACATATGGCCTTGTTATAATACATAGTACCGGCATTTATGAACACCCATTAAGTTACGAAATCGCCCTTTCAAAATAAAGTGAAATTCAGATATAGACAATTAGTTATCAACAAATTACATTTACTTGGGTTTTAATTTCAGAAACCTCCTGACGTCCAAATGAATCTTTTCAAAGTTCTCTTTTATTGCTCCTGCCCCTGCAGTGAATTTGGCATCCGGAAGGTCTTTTGAGATCTTGGGCAATGGAAATTTTACTTTTTTGTCCTTACCGTCGGCAAAGGCGATGAACTCCCCTTCCCTCAGCCTAAAGAATTTCTCGGCCCTGACCTTGCTGACCTCACGTTCCCCCCTTGTGATCCTGGTATCGAATTTTAGAATATTCTCCCCCCTGCTAACACTCTTTGTGGGCCGTTTTACGATCTCGAAAAAACGCTCATAATATCTGGCCGTATCCGGATCGTTTGCCTTTCCGAAGAATTGGTAGGATAGGTTGCTCAAAATGGCGCGACTGGCCTTATCGCCGTACATCATATCATT
>CAXAVP010000021.1:0-28636 GCA_963972175.1 uncultured Arenibacter sp. | reverse complement strand
GAAAACGCTTTTTACTTTAATTTTTGTTCTTTTTATCGGAGTAGCTGCCCAAGCCCACACTGTAGACCAAGAGGTATAAGGGGGTAATAATGAATAGTACAACAATATAATAATATAAAAAGGGCGAAAAAGCCAGTAAAAACGGGCGGTTTGCCAAGTTTTTGACAAATGTAGTATAAAAATTGAATAGTACAGAAATTGAATTACGTTGAATCCTCACTTAATTTTAAAGACCTTTTAAAGGCGTATTAAATCAATCGCTTTAATCTGCACCACAATAAACACCTAAAAGCCCTGTATTAGCCTTATTTAAAGCCTATATGGGGCTTTGTTCATTAGCAAACAGTCCTAATTTTTCTTGCGAAGATCTTCTTCAGAGCAACGTGTATATTTTTATCCATTAAGTAAAAAAAAGAGGTTTGGGCAGTCGTTTGGGCAGTCATTTGGGCAGTCATTTTCATGTAAAATTAAGCTTGAAAACAACCCTTTAATACGTTTTTTTACCTCCAAAATCAACAAAAAGTGTTAAAACAAGGGGGATAATGCACGTAATACAACAAACTAGAAACCACTAAAATCATATATATCAGCAGATTAGATATATTAGTTTAAAAAAACGTGTGTATTTTTTGTGAAATGCGGCTTATCTCATGGCATTGATTCGTACACTTGCCTTGATCATAGCAATGGCCCTAATCCTATCTTTACGGATATCTTTGGGTTGGTGATGTCCATTTTGGGAAACTAACTT
This sequence comes from uncultured Arenibacter sp., assembly GCA_963972175.1. Taxonomy (GTDB): domain Bacteria; phylum Bacteroidota; class Bacteroidia; order Flavobacteriales; family Flavobacteriaceae; genus Arenibacter. The sequence goes on along the minus strand of CAXAVP010000021.1, from coordinate 27,885 downwards.
TATGTAGTCATCGCCCTGGTCACTTTTCTGAATGTATTTCACGGATATATATTCTTCTCCGTCTATATCAACAGACACCAAATACATCTCCCCCCAAAATATTCCCTCTTCTATATTGTGGACTTGCTTATAGATTACAATGTCCCCAGATTTGAGTAATGGGTACATAGAATCCCCGGTAACAAATACAGCTCCGTCCGATTTTGGAAGGTTCGGAATGCTTAAATAATCTATAGGCGTTTTTTCGTTGACGTGTTGAAAAAGTTCGACCAAACCCGCAGTAGCTTCCAAATTGTATAACGGAATAGCCTGCATATCTGTCACTTTATCAGTTCTTAAGAGGTATGTTTCATTGGGTTCATGTAACCGATCATCGGATATTTTGAGCATTTCACCCTCTCCTCGAAGTAGCCATTCACTATTAAGTTGAGGATACTTTTGTAGTATATTTTCAATAATATTAACACCTATGTTTCTATTCATCCTAATAGCTGCTGAAACACCGCCACGACTAGCACCTACAGTGTTTTCAAACTTATTGTAGCTGATTCCAAGGTGTTGTATAAAATCATCAATCCTTTTTAGAAGTGACATATATTTACTTCAAATATTTGTTAGTGTTGTATATTTACTTTAGTTTTGTTTCACATAGTTAAAGTACGTAAAAAACATGAAACCAAAATTCACAGAGGAAGAAAAAGAGATAATGAAGGGTAAAGTGGCTCCACTGGCCCGAAAATTTGGCTGCAGTCATACCTATGTAAAAATGATACTATCTGGCAACAGAGAGTTGAATACAAAACTATCGTTGGATATTTACAACGGCATTAAGGATACTGTTAAGCTCTTTACTCCAGTATCCCAATAAATCTTTGATATATGTTTGAGCATTATAATAATCAATTATGCGTCCATGGCGGCTGGCTCTACAAAGGTGCCAAGGTGATGAAGAAGTATCACTACGACAATTATACACGCCGTGGCCCATTCAATGTACTTCGGAAAGCAGGTGGAAAGAATACCCCAGCCCTGATTGCCTGGGTAAGTATTCCTCAGGAATACCAAGAGATCATTATTGATAAGTACGGCGATCCTACGGAAACGGCCAAGCATATCATTTTTGCGGATTATATGGAACGGGACCCCAAGGCTGTCCAGTTCTACGCTAATTATACATTGGAGTCTGGGGATGCAATAGCAGAGGATATTCAACGGAAGTATGCTGCAGAGGCCGCCATTATGAACGCTATTAACCGGGTACTTAATGACCGCATCCTAAAAACAAAGGCATTAGGTTCCGGAGGCATCTCCGCAACCTGGAAGAAATTGGCCGAGGTAGTCCACTCTTTACCAAGGCACACTTGGCCACATGCCCTTCCCAAAAACCACAGATCACTAAGACGTAAGTACGATGCATTTGTAGAGAACTCCTACGAATCCCTTATCCATGGTGGCCACGGGCACAAGAACTCGGAGAAAATTAACGACAACGCAAAAATATGGGTCATTGCACGTTGGGCGGACAGGGTTAAAAAGGTGGCCAATTTTGCCCAATTACTAGCAGAATACAACGAAAAAGCGGAAAATGAAGGTTGGAAGAAGCTAAAGGACGAAAAAACGCTTTACAACTACCTGCAGCATCCAGATATTAAAATGTTATGGGAAGGTTATCGCTACGGCGAACTAAAATCCAAAGAGAAAAGAAGCTATCAACACTCCACCAAAATGCCAAGTATGAGGGACAGCCTTTGGTACAGTGACGGAACCAAGCTAAACTACTTCTACAGGGACGAAAACGGAAAAGTGGCCACTTGCCAGGTCTATGAGGTAATGGATGCCTTTAGCGAGGTACTATTGGGCTACCACATAAGTAAAACAGAGGACTACGAGGCCCAATATTTTGCCTATAAGATGGCCGTGAAAACTTCTGGTCATAGGCCTTATCAAATTGGCTTTGACGGCCAAGGAGGACACAGTAAACTGGCCGCTGGGAATTTCTTGGGAAAAGTATCCAGGATAAGTATAAAAACACAGCCTTACAATGGTAAATCCAAGACAATAGAGAGTGCCTTTGGTAGGTTTCAACAGCAATTCCTTAAACGTGACTGGTTCTTTACTGGCCAGAATATCACAGCAAAAAAGGAAGAAAGCAAGTTAAATGCCGAGATGTTTACCGCCAATACTGCCAATTTACCAACACTGGAAGAGATTAAGGAGGTCTATGCCAAGAGGCGTACAGAATGGAACCAGGCTCCACACCATAAAACTGGTGAACCAAGAATAGAAATGTACTACGCCAGTAACAATCCTAAAGCCCCTGCTATAGGAATGTTTGAAATGGTAGACATATTCTGGATAGAGAGGGAAAAGCCGGTAACGGTTACCGCCTTCGGGATCACCTTCACAGAGAAAAAGCAGAAATACACCTATGTCCCATATAACGAGGATAGATTGCCGGATGTGGATTGGCTTGCGAGTAACGTAGACCGCAAAGTGCATGTAAAATTTGATCCTGAGGATATGAGCATGATCTACCTCTATGAAATGACCCCGCTAGGGCTAAGGTTCCTTACTGCTGCAGAAACCAAAGTGGAGATCCATAGAGGCAAACAAGAACAGGAAGTATGGGAAGCCAGTTTTATACAACAAGTGGATGCCCTTAATAAAAATCGCCGTATGGCGGTCAGGGACAAAATGGACGCCATCTTGGAACAGAACGGCATGCTTCCAGAACAGTACGGCCTTAACTCCCCTGCCTTAAAAGGAATGGAGAGCCAATCCAAGAAAAACAAGCAAAATAAAGCAAATAAAGGCCAAGGTGAGGAGATCGGGGCCTATCAAAAGAAAATATCCAATATGGTCATGGTATCGGACGATGAGGACGATATCTATGACGATATGTAAAAATACAGCCCCATAGGCTGCATCCTATAGGGCCGTTAAAAAATGTGTAATTAAAAATCCAAATTTATGTCAACAAAAGTCCAAAAGCAAGAAATTCAACAGGCATTAAAAACCTACGTAAATCGTTTTGCTTCGCAAAATGCCGCAGCCAACAGCCTAAAAGGTGTTAGTTCCGCCACCATTAGCCAAGTTCTGAACAGCAATTGGGAGTATATAAAAGACACCATGTGGCGCAATATAGCAGCCCAGATAGACTATAATCCCAACCATTGGGAAGCCGTTGAAACGGTGAACTATAAAAAACTCACCAAACTCTTCAGGGATGCCCATTTGGATAGTTTAGTGTTTGGAATAACAGGCAATGCAGGTTGCGGTAAAAGCTTTGCGGCCCGTCAATACTGTGCCAACCATAAGAACGCCTATCTCTTACAATGCAATGAGTACTGGAACCGTAAATATTTTTTAAGCGAGCTTCTTACGGCCATGGGGCGTGACTTTAGCGGCCTCACCGTGGCAGAAATGATGAGCGAGGCCGTAAAGCATTTAAAAATGAAGGATGCCCCCATGATCATAATGGATGAGGCGGATAAATTGACGGACCAGGTACTGTATTTTTTCATCACCCTATACAATCAACTGGAGGACCATTGCGGGATTGTCCTGATGGCAACTAACCACCTTAAAAAACGGATTGACCGTGGCATACGGCTTAATAAACGTGGATATCGTGAAATCTATAGCCGATTGGGCCGAAAGTTCATAGAACTCAAGGAGGTTAGCAGTACCGATATATCGCAGATATGCACCGCAAACGGCATTATGGTACGCTCAGAGCTAAAGAATATCATTGAAGATAGCGAAGGGGATTTAAGAAGGGTTAAGCGTAAAATTTACGCAAACAAGAAAAAGAAAACCACCAAAAATACTGAGGAACATGAAAAGGAATAGCACCATAATACTGGCGGCTTTGTTAATGGCCTTTACCTCTTGCGAAAAGGAAGAAATGCCGTGTAAAATCCAGTTCAACCATTATGAGAAAGAAGAGAACGCTGAGCATTATAGGCTAAAGGAAACCCTGCAGGGCTACAGGGTTCCTCAAGATTTCACCTTGGAAGGGGTTGCCCATAAGTTCATAATAACAGATGCCTGTGTCCCCTGGGATACGCCTCCAACACAACACTATTAAAAACCGCTTAAACACTATATGAATGCCCGCTATAAAGAGAGCTGTCCCAACATCAGAATTATATGGAAAAAAGAGAAACATCTATGAGTTTACAGGCAAATGGGAAGAACACATTGGGCAACCAGAGGCAGTTGGTTCCTGGTTTATCTACGGCCATAGCGGCAATGGAAAAACAAGCTACTGCACCCAGTTGGCCAAGTACCTTACCCAATTTGGAACGGTGTGGTACAACGGTCTGGAGGAAGGTACTGCCCTTAGCTTTGAAAAGGCCCTTAAAAGAGTAGGCATGGAAACCGTTGGTAACAAATTCCTATTAATAGAGGATCAGTACCAAGAGCTACGCAAAAGATTAAAGCGCCGCAATAGGGCAAATTTTGTGATCATAGACAGTTTGCAGCTATTTGAAATGAACCTAAAAGAATACACCGCCCTTAAAAAGGAGTTTCCGGAGGTAGTATTCATCTACGTAGGCCACGCCGAAGGTAGAAAACCAGAAGGCCGCCGTGGCAAGCGAATAGAGTATTTAAGTTTTGTGAAAATATGGATAGAGGGCTATAAGGCCATTCCCAAGAGCCGCTATGGCGGCATAGAACCTTTTGTAATATTTCCGAAACGTGCCGCAGAATATTGGAACGAGATTAAATAAAAGCCATGAACAAACATAAGATAATTAGGGAAGCATTGGATATACCCTACTTGGCGTATGACAATTTTAGAACACAATGCTTTGAAAAGTGGTGCAATGAATATGCGTATAGATGGGCCATGCCCCAGCGCAAACTCTCCACCAACGATTATTTGTACAACTGGTACTGTGATCAATGGATCAAGGATGTGGAGAATAAGTTCTATGAAGATTTTAAGCACTATCTGGAGCCTGGAGTAATAGACCCGGATACGTACTTGGAATTATTTATAAAGTATCCCAAGTCAATAGAGGAGCATTACCCTAAGGCAATTTTACAAGCCATAAGAAAAGAAATTAAAGACAAAGCATACAATGAATAAAGCACAGATTTTAGAACGTATAGACCTATTGTTGGATGTATACCGGTGGAGCCTAAGGGGCAACCGTGGCCTATCTGTTGGGCAGCGGATTTGCCTTACCATGGAGCGGGCAAAATTAATGGCCGCCCTGGACGAGATTGCAGAGGGAAGCGGAACCGCCATTCCCGTCTATACCATTCCCGCCCATCTTGAAGAAAAAGTTCAACACATTTATAAGACCATAACACCATGAATGACATTGAATTAATCAACAGAGTGGCCGCCATTGGCGGATGGATAAAAACCTATCCGGACAGCCCGCACATTGAAGGCGTTAAGCAGTACCACCATAAGCTGCTGGCAATTACCTATCCACAAGAATTAGTAACCACATAAAAATAGAGAATATGAATGAAACAGTTAAAGACCCTACCGAGATGACCTTGGAGGAGCTGGAGGCCCTAATGGACCAGAAGAAAAAACAAAGGGCCGCAAAAGAGGAACGGGAGCGAAAGGCTTATGAAGAAAAAAGGGACGCAACCGTGTCCGATATCATTAGCACAGCCATGGACCTACATAATTCCTTGGCCAAATTTAAGGCCATTTGCCATACAGATTTTGAGGAGCATGCCATTCTCTTAAACCAGTACGGTAAAATGCCAGGAAAGAGCAAGGGAGGCTTTTCCCTTACAGATGCCACCGGGACACTTAGAATTGTGCGCCGCCGTGATACGGAGCCAAACTGGGACGAACGTAGCACCAAAGCCGTGGAGCTTATCAAGGATTTTTTAGGGGATGCCGTAAAAAAGAGGGACCAAAAGCTTTACGAGATTCTAATGAGCTTTTTGGAGCGTAACGCCAATGGCGATATGGAGTACGGCCGGGTGATGAACCTATGGCAGCATGAGGATAAATTTCATGATCCTAGGTGGAGAGAAGGACTAAAACTTATTAAAGAGTCCTATAACACCCATGTAAAGGGTTATGGTTATGAGTTTAAGACCCGTGGAACGGACGGCAAATGGCAGAACATATTATTAAACTTTAGCAGCTTGTAGTTATGTTGAAAATAAAGAGAATAGTCCTAACAGGACGCCAACAAAAGGGCAGGTACATTAGTTTCGCTGCCAGTAACGGCACCGTAACCGTTAGCCACCAGACGGTAGAAGATCTTAATATCACCGAGGATGATAAAGCGGTGTTCTTCCAGGATGAGAACGATGGTGGCACTTGGTTCTTCAGCTTTGGAAAAGAAGGGGATTACCCTTTAAAGTCTTACAAAAACAAAGGAAAACATCCAAGTAAGGCTCTTGGGTTCTTCAATAGCGCATTAAGGAACTTTGTCTATGAATCCCTGAACCTACCAAAAAAGACCGTAAGGCTTTGGTTGTCCAAAGATCCGGTGGTGTTGGAAGGCAAAAAACTGTGGAAGCTTAATTACAGAAAGTAATGGCCATAGTTATAACCAAAATTTCAGAAGACAGGATAAGGGTACGCAATAAAATAGTGTACAAGGATATGAACGGCAACTGGGTGGCAGTGACGGAACTTACCAGGAGTGAGGCCACCGCCTTCCAGGAGCATTTGGTAAAAGAAGCACATGAAGTCTAGGAACAGCCTAACGGCATATGAGATTGCACAAGAACAAAGACAGGCGGCCCTTAAGGCGTTAAGAGCTGCCAAAGCCTTGGAAAGAACCAAGATTGAGGAACGTAAAAAAATGAAATATTGAAATGCAGCGGGGCTGAAGCTCCTTAGCGTAACCGTCCGGGGTTTTGGAAACTCCCTCGTTATAACATTGCGCAAGATGTGTTGTTTGTCGGTCTAAGGCACACGTAATCGGAGCAGTTTAGTCGTTACCGATGGTTGCATTTCCATTAATACCAGGGCAAATATCTCCCCAAACTTTGCCCTGGTTATTTAAACCCCATGAAAAAGGACATCCATAACCAAAATACCGGTCATGACATAGGAACCCTAATGAGTTCCTACGGTGTACGTGCCCAGAGCGTGGGCCACCTTCTAAAGTTCATAGAGGACATGGAGGCCTTGGTAATGGAGAACGAAAAAGCCGCCTATACCAGAGGCTTTAACGACTGTCTAAACAATCAATTAAATAACGAGATATGAAAAAACTTAAAATTATTTGGTTTTACCTACGGGATACCATTCTAGTTTGCTGCGCCGTTGCCAGTGCCTCCACCTTGGCCGTTTTACTGTTTTACATATTAAAAGACCACCTATGAGCTTTGATTACAAAAAGTGGAACGCCTTTAAGAAAACGCCCAAATATTGGGGTATGTTCAATGCCTCGGACAGCAAGCATAAATATATTCTAAGCCTTCTTAGGCAATTGGGCTGGGAGACCATAAACCACCAAACAGGCCGCAGCTATGCAGATCTAGAACGCTTTGGGGAATGGTTGCAAAGTGGAAAGGCTCCCGTCCAAAAGCCTTTAAAGGAAATGGACAACCCTAAGCCAATTGGCGAAACAAGTATTATAATAACCGCACTGGAGAGCATGGTGCATAAAAGATTCAAGGAACATGCAAAAAAATGAAATTACCGATCAGGAACTAAAAGAGCTTGGCATTACCAGTGAACTTTACAATGACTGGAAGAAAGTAATGCAGGATATCTGGACCGCCTTTCTTAAGAAGAAACTAAAGCCAAAATTAAAGCAGAACGTCATACACTTCAAGGGCTTTAAGGTCTATGCCGAATTTGTGAACGAAAGTTACATAGTAGTCCGGGTAGAAAAGCACGAGAAGACCATCCTTACCGTGCGCTATACCGGAGACCTTAAAATAACCACGCTGTGCGTATTCCTGGCATTGACCTCTAAAGTAAAGTAAGATGAAAAAAATAAAAGTCTATATAGCGGGCAAAGTCACCGGGGAACCGGTAGCGGAATGCACCATGAAATTCGGTGTCGCCCAAAAAGAAATAGAGGCCTTGGGCTATGAGGCCGTTAACCCACTAGAGGTAGTAGGGTCTTTTAATGTTACCTGGGAAGAGGCCATGCGAAAATGCATTAAGGCTTTAATGGATTGTGATGCCATACTACTGTTACCGGACGCATCGCAAAGTAAAGGGGCCAATGTAGAAATGAACCTTGTATATAGCCTCCAAATGCCCTTTTACAACACCACTAAGGAACTGGAAAAGGACTGCTTGGAACTAAAACTTGCCCATTAATGCCCTGGTATATACATATACTGCAGGAACTGTGTCCCCATGACTACACGCTAAGGGTCACCAGTTCCTGCGTAACCTGTGAGACAACAGAGGCCCGTTGCCGGCACTGTAATAAATCATTGTACTCTATAACCGAATGTTAAAATGATGGAACCCATTAAGATTAAAAAGATTAAAGTAGACAAACTCAAGGCAGTCAACGGCACCTTTGCGGTGATGGGCTTTGAGCCACCCAAGAACAGAAAAGAACAGGCCCAACGCTCAATACTTAGTGAAGTCCGCAAAAAAATGCTAAAGATAGAGGTTGGTACCACACAGCTAACCAAAACAGTAAGCATCTCTTTAAAGTACCATGAGGCGGATATTTTGGAGGAGTGGCTAAGGAGCTGGCTGTTTGGAGAGGAGGTAAGTTATGAGTGTAGTTTAATATCTGCTTTTGCAGATGAACTTAACCAAAAACTATCATGAAAGAGCAATACACCACTTATACCATAAAGGCCAAAACATCCTCTGATGTTTGGGTGTTTAAATATCATTTAAACGGTGACCTATACAGCTTTACCATACTAGATGGGAAGCTATCACAAAGGCAGGCCCGTTGGTTGTTTATGGAGGGCAATTTTCCTGTAATAGAAAAAATGATAGGCGATTGGCAGTTGAAGCTAAAAGCCAACTTTGAGATCACCATAGGTTTCCCGGATATTTCCTTTGAGGCCTTTTGGGAAGCCTACGCCCATAAGACCAGGAAGGCAGAGACCAGGGAAGATTGGAAAAAGCTTACCGATGCGGACAAAATAAAGGCCCTGGAAGGCATACGCCGATACAACAACCATTTGCGCCTTAATACTTGGAAAACCAAGGTAGACCCCAACCGCTACCTAAAGAAAAGACGGTGGGAGGATGAATTTTAGCCAATTAAAAATGGAGGAAAAACTTATACACCAGATAAAAACAAACAAAGTTAGGGCAATGAAAAACCCAACTATTTTAATGAACCCTAAAGATTTGGAAGCGTTTGTAGAACAAGTAGAAGCCCAAGTACATAATTTAAAAGTAGGCAAAAATCCAATGTATCAAGGAATTCCAATATCTGCAAATGAATACATTGAGGAAGGTAATTTAATTATTTACGATGACTCTAATCCATTAAAATCTGCAAATATCAAAACATGTACTACGCCATAAAAACACTCGAGGCCCGTATTGCCCAATTGGTAGAGGAACACAAGCGTGTCTCCATAATATTAGAGGAACCAGAACTAATACAAGATCTTGAATGGGCTGCCAACGACTTGGAGAATATAGACTTACAGCTTCAGCAACTTAGAGGAGCAATCCGAAAATTGTTATAAGCAAAACCGATGATAATTTAAAATATAAGCTAAAAAAAATACTTGCAACAAAAAAATTGTATATTAGCAACGTCAAAGTTTTTTAATCTCAAAGGCAACGAGAGTTGCCCGGCGTTGCGTTACGGGCTTTTTTTATGCTCGTACTCACCATATCGGTGCCTAACCCCGTATAATAGTTGTAATGGCTATTATAAGCCTTTGAGAGAAGACTTTGACAACGGGAAGTGGGCGCCGTCTTTTTTTGTCCGCAAGTCAAAAAACAATCTCTCATTATGAACACAAAAAATCAAATTGAAAGGGCTTTTAAATTTAGCCCAACTAGCCAAGAGGTAAGAAGCCTTTTAGAGGACAATGAACCTTGGTTCGTAGCAAAGGATATCTGCGATATTCTAGAAATCCAAAGAACTAATGACGCTCTGCAAAAATTAGATGATGACGAAAAGCTGATGCGTAAAATATCCGCATCAGGTCAAAATCGAAAAATGTGGTTAGTCAATGAAAGCGGACTTTATGCCTTAATTTTACGAAGCAGCAAACCTGAGGCCAGAACTTTCCGCAAATGGGTAACCAAAGAAGTATTGCCCAGTATTAGAAAAAAAGGCTATTATGCCATGCAAAAGCCCAATAGTAATTTTATTGATGCCCGGAATATTCCTTATACACGTATTTTGATAAATGAGGTTCCCGTCCGCATGATTGTGGTAGATAAAGAGGAGTACTATTCCATAAACGATTATCACGGGGCCATTAATAGCCGTACTGGTTCCAACCAGGCCGCCAAGAAATTGAACGCTTTAGAAACGCTGGCTTTGAAAATTTGGTTGTTTGGCAATACACATCCGGCTTGGTTTACCAAAATGAAAGGATTGGAACTGTTGGCCAGTGGCTCCAGAGTAATGAAGTCTAACCAATTAACTCTAGGATTATGAGCAATTACAGGAACCCAATAGGCTTTAAGGTCACGGACAATAAATTGGCGACACTTGGTCTTTGTGAGGAAGAGACATCCAACAATGACACCTTTCCGCCGGCGGATAGGTTGCGAAATCTACTCAGAATAGCAGATTTAATAGATGAAGCCATGCAACAATTGGCTAGTGGTCAAGCTAGACATGAACCTTTTTCAGGTGTTCATGGCCATAAAATAAAGGCTAAGCTTGACAAACTTTATATTAAGCATTACGAGCCGGACTTTTAGCGACCAAGCAATAATTATTAAACTACTACATGTTTCCTTTGAAAAACCCGCTTAATATAGCGGGTTTTGTTATTTTTAGTCCATACTTAAACCTAACAATTATGAAAGTGATATTTACTATTTGGATACTGCTAATCACCATAGTCAGCTGTACAAAAAGCAAGGAGGAAATTGTAGTGGAAAACATAAAACAGCACATAAGAGATAAAGCTTTTAAGGACAATGTAAGCAATATCGATTTTAATGCACTGGATATTATTGAAATGTATAAAATATCAGGAGCTGATGCAGAATATAATAAGCTAGTAGGTCCTTTAATAGAATATTACCAAGAATTGAATACAGCGGCCAAAGAAAAAAACATAAAATTGGAACAAATAGGAGATGGTATGAATATGTTCAATGTTAGAGCCAAACGATTAGAAATAGGACATATTAAGGAAGATCAGGAAAAACTCATTACAAAAATGAAACAACTTGATGTAAAAATAGATTCGATTGAAAAGTTGATTGATGCTAGGGTTTATGATAGCATATATGAGTCAAAAGTATTTATCAAAGCCATTTTTACTTATAATGATGGGTATAAAGAGAATGTAATAGATACTATTTACCCTTTGCTTATCAACCAGGCGTATCAGGTGATTCCATAAAAATAGTTACATTTGTTCTAATGAAAGCCGGTAAACAACTCTTGTACAATTCCTTGGTGCCCAGTAGCATTACTTCTGATGGCGAGGTAGGGCAACGCAATATGTACCTGGAACGCCGGCACGACAAGATGGCTTGCAGATATTACTACCACGCCACTATTTGCCGTCTTAGATATGATGACAGCCTTTTGGCCCTTTCCTTGGAATTTGATCTTGGCGTAAACCAAATAGTGAACTGTCTTAAAAAACGCCTGGCCTACATTAACCGCTTGGTAGAGAAAGAGATTACGACCAGTGAGCTGCGCCGGCTTTATCCTTATATGGACTGGAGCTGCAGAATTACCCTTCCGCCGCAGAAAAGTCCAGAAATTCCGTTGTAAACGGTAGTACCGTAGTCTTATAACCGTCCGGTCTTGGCAATGGCTGTACATTGTTCCTTACCAAGGGATTAAAATTATCGGTAGAGAACCCCTGCAGGGCCTTGTATACTTTTTCTACAATGTCATAATACGCCAAACTTTTGTCCCTGGCTACAGTAGGAGTAACCAAACTGGTTTCCCCGGAATAGTCAAAACAGAGCTTTACACTGATCAATGCATTTGCATCCTGCTTTTTGTCTGTTAGGTTCCTAGTCCTTGGCAAAGCAATAGTGACCAAGGCGGCCGGGAACAAAATTGGCGGCCTTTCAAAGTTCATTTGACCTTTGTCCTCATCTACCCATTTAAGTTCCGGAACAGTATCCAGTTTTGCGGTAATTGCTTTAAATAATGTTTTCATCTTACTTAGAATTAAAGGCCTTGGTAAGCCTGTCCATTAATATCCTGTTTAAGTATGGGCTATGGCCCATAAACTGCCTACGGGGCATTTGGTAGTTTACGCTGCGTTTATGCGCCCTTATCTGTACAGGTTTGCCCTTGCCCATGAAATTAGTGTTGGTATAGCCCTTTACATTTCTTATCCCTGAAACCTTTAACCCTTCATTATGTATCCTGGCATATGGTACCTTACTGCCCCCTGCGCTAATGGTTACCCTGTTTGCATTGACTACAGAGGGGTGTATGCTGTTCATTAATATGCTGTTCTTGGTCAATATCCTTCCCTTTCCGTGGGTCTTTTTGGATGCATATTTTGGGTTTAGGGGCTGCCAAGGCACACCGTCCCATTCCTCAGTACGGAATCGTTCTTTATAAAATTCTACCGCCGTTTCTGCTACAATGGTAGGCACCGCCGTGTTAAAACGGTGTTCAAACTTGGCGAACCAGGCGTTTATTTTTTGCTCATTGTTCATTTTATACTACTTTTACGGTAATGATCCTTATAATACGGTTAAGGAGCGGCTTACCTTATGGAACGATGGGAGCTTCAACGGCTGATAAAGACAGCGTGTAAAGGATAAATCCATATTTAAATCCCTCGAATTCGGGGGATTTATTTTTTTAGCACAAGCAAGCCCTTTCTTATCCTGTCCAGGACACTCTTTTTCTCCGTAAGATCAAACCAACTTATTAACTCCAACTTATTGGTGCCTACAACGCCACGTGCCACAATGGTCTTATCCTTATAGTATTTTATATAGATAAGGTTCTCCAATTTTTCCCCGTTCATCCAAACCTCGTCCGGTTCTTTCAAGGCTTCTGCCATACTGTTCAACAATACGGCCCTGTGCGCCCTTTTTTTGACCTGGTCCGTAGTGTGTGCCTCAAAGTTTGCCTTAAGGGCACGCAAGGGCCGGTTATGGTAATCCTGAACCACTTTAACGCCTTGTGCCTCTTTTAACGCTTCATAGAAAGCCTTGGGCTCTCCATCATAGATTGGTGCATCCACTTCACCTGCTTTTTTGGCGTTGCTATATGCCCGCAATCCCCAATCTTGAGGGGTAAGCCTTTGTAACTTTTTGGAAGACTTACCAGGGAACTTACGGGCATATTGTTGGTTTGCCGTGAACACCTCTCCTGTAGCTGCCCGGTTAATTCCCCAGCCCGTTGCCTTTTCCTTGGCAAACTGTGGACTGTTAATATAATGGTCCGCCCTGGCACGCATCTGCTTTAACTTGCTTTTATCAAACTCATGCGGCAATCTTGGTACTATGTAGCATCTGCAGTTCCAACCATTGGGCGGGAAGATCTTCTTCCAACGGGGATCGTTGGCAGGAAGTATAAGACCATCCAATAGGGCATGTTCCGGTCTAACCAAATGATCGCCTGCAGTGCGGTATTCCCAATAGGGAAAAACATCCACTTGGGCAATTAAACGGTGATAGGTGGCCGCAGCCTCTCCTGTTAGAATGGCGGTGTTATATTCCGTTTGCAGCCAATCCTTGTTAAAGACTTTCATACGTTTGGAGGCCAATTCATAGAATTCCCTAAAAGATCCGGACTGCCTAAAAAGTTGGTTAAGTTGCTGCACCTCTGCCAAGGTTTTGCTACCGGAAAACCTAAATAGGTTCTGTTCAAAAGCGGTAAGCATGGCAGGATCGTCCACGCCATATACAAACCCAGGGGCTTCTACCAGGTTAACTGTACTGGATTTGTTCCATCCCTGTTTAAATCCCTTTATTAGAACCTCTGAGGTGTTCCAGAACAGTTCCGTGTCCCAAGTGGCCCTACCGTTGGCTTTCCAGATACGATGTATTAGAGCATCGTTATCAAGCTCATCCGTTTCGGCAAGGTTAATCGTGTGGTGATGACCACAGCTCGTCTTGGCCCCGGTCGTCTCCGCCGGGGCCTTTACGAAAAAAGAGGTCAGCTTCTTTATAAATGCGCTTACCTTTTGCTCTAAGGTTCTAGCTATCTCCAGTTCGTCTACCTCTGCCAATTCTATATCCTCCTCATCATCTGTCTTATTTTTTTTGACAGCTGCCTTTTTGCCTTTTGGTTTAGTGGGGTCGGTTTCCAATTCCTTCTTGACCAGTTTTTCTGCCTTCATCTGGTCGTAATTATCGGGTTTAGGTACTCCATAATGTTCATACCAAAAATCGTCCTCTATGGGCAATCCTATTTCATTGGCCAGACCTTTGTGGATGGTAAAACTCTCGGATTTGGAAAGTTCCGTATCCTCTCCCTGGACAATGAACCAACCTCCCTGAGTATCTATTCCCGCAGCCTGCATAAGGCGTATAAACCTAGAGTTTAGGTTTTTTCGGCAATAGGTAATATCATTGTCGTGCTTAACCTCGTCCTCCTCGGAATGGGTCTCACTTTGGGCATAGCCAGAACTGGTGGAGCTCTCCGTTGTCTCCGTGGTACCTAAAAGGGCCTTGGAGATCTCAGCGTTCATTAGCTTAAAGAAGCTGCCATGCGCATCCCCGGTAGTGTTAACATTGTTTTCTTTGATCTCTACCGTAGTACCGGATGGCCTTACCAGGGCACCACCTGCTCCAAGTGCATCCAGTGATTTGGAAAGGGCCACCCTTTGGGACTCATCCACTCCGTCCCATGTGGCGTCTATAATGGGATTCCCAAAAGTCTGTATAAATGCGGCGTAATCTCCCAACCCACCACGCTTCAGTATTTGGTAGGGAGCAGCCTTCATGTAAAGACCAAGGTCTGTAACCTTGCCCACCTCCATCACTGTTTTGGCATAGATGCCCTCACGGATGTTTATGCCATCATTGCCGTATATTTCCTTGGACACCACCCCATTCTCAGGACGGTAGTTTAGCCTGGGCAAAAGACCGGCATCCATTTGCCATTTCCCGTCCTCCCCTTTCCAAAAGGTGGGCTCCATGATGGAGTAGCCCCAGAACCGGGCATTAATGATCTCTTCTAAAAGATCGTCGAACCCAATGGAGTCTATTAGGTCGTTCACAGCGTCTACCGCCTTACCTTCTTTATCCACAAATTGCCAATTGGCAGCCTTTACGTGGTCCCTTCGTTTCCCGGTAACCGCCTCTACATGGCCGTCCAGATCTACATCTGCATATAGGTTGTACAGCAGCACCCGTCTTGGGATCTGGCTTTCTGCACTCTGTATGGCCCGCCTCCAGTTGGGTATATCCTGTTTAGTACGGGTCCAAGGCCTTACCTCTATATTCTGTATTATTACGGGGTCCGGGCCACCGGCGGGCCGCTTAACGTTTTTTTTGATCTTTTCCATTGTTTAAATGGGTTTTAATTAGGGCGAAATCGCTGCAATTGATTTATTAATATCTGGTATCCCTTTTGGGCTGACTGGTGACCTGGAACAAATCTCCCTGCCCTTCCGAGTTATAGGATGGCGGCAAGGGCCAATCTTTGTACCAGACCTTACCACTTTGTATAAGGATCAACCATTTTATAGCTTCGTCATACCTGGTCTTACGCAGTTCCAGATCAGTACCGGCATTGGCCAAAACTATATAGTGCCATACGGCCATATCCTTTAGCCGCATCATTAAAGCCGCATCCCTATCGGTACCGGTTGCGGCAAATAGGGTGTCCAGGTCATACCGGGAAAGGTATCCCTTGGCTTCCTGTTCTGCAGCGGCTATGGCATCATCCAAGAGGGTGTCGTCTTCCCGGCTTATGGCATCTATGAGCTCCGGGTACAGGTGGGTGTTAAAATCTTGTTTTAGTAACATATTACCATTTTTTGTTGTTGGTGCCCTTATATTGGCTTACTTCTATTTTGCCCATATTGGCAATGGTCTTGGAGTTTATGAAGAATACCCCACCTTCTACGGCATCGGGGCCATCATCATGTGCACGGCTCGTTGGCGACAATGCCAGGAACTGCGCCTCCATATTTTTCATATGCTCGCTGGTCTTTAACTGTTCATTGAACCACAGCTGCTCTTTACGGTTAAGTGGCTCCAGTAAACTTTCTATCCTAAAGAACTTATCCGGTTTATCCCTTTCATCTGCCTTAAGCGGCAAGGGTATACCGTGGCGGATGTTTGCCTTGGCAATTTCCGACTTTAGCGTATCATCTATGGATGGCCATTCTATGAGGAAGAATACTGCGCTTTTGCCCCCGACCAGTTTTATTATTTCATACTGCCAGTCCAACATGTTCGCCGTGGTGGTCTGGGCACAATAGACCTTTATTACGTGATACTCATCCCGCCATTTTCCAATAAGCGCAGTAGCCTTGTAATCGTTCTTTTTCCCGCTCTTATAGGAGGGGTCCGTATAGGCCACTAAAAAGGAATATTCCTTAAAAGGCCTAATTTTTTTATAGTGGAGCTTATCAAAAACCTTCCCTTTGGTGATGGGATTGTTAAAATATTCTCCCTGGGAGGCATTGTAACTTATTTTGGACAGAACACGGTCTATCATCTCCTCCGTGTTCTTTTCTGGCCACGTACTTTTGCCTTCCTTATCCCGGATATTAATGACCTCTGCCTTATCCGCCAATTCCATGGCCATTTTAATACAACAGTACTCCGCTATAATGTTCCCACAGAATATGACCAACAACGGATTGGATATGGAACGGGTGGCATAGAAGGCCTTCTCCAACCAGTCCCATTTTTTGTCCACGGTATCCGGATTGCGGCAATCCTCATCCGTATCAAAATCATCTATAAGCAATACATCTGGCCTAACTTCATCGTTCCTGGTACCCCTAGGGGACTGTCCGGCCCCAATGGCACGGAATGCCACTCCTTTCCGGGTGATGAATTCCGAATCTGACCAGGAGCCGTGCTTCATCTGCTCCCCGTAGTCATTGATTATACGGTTGTTCCCTTCCAGAATGGTCTTGTAGGGCCGTAACAGCCTTTCCGCATTGTCCTTACTGGAACTGGTGAGTACTACGTTCTTTTTCTTACCGGTCAAGGTAAGCTTTAGGATCTCCATCATGGTACGCCCGGACTTGGAGAGCTCACGGCTCCACGCCCTTACCTCATACCACTCCGCATTGTTCATGATGCGTTTGGTACTCCTTAGATGGAATTTGGCAGGCTCCGAGCTGTAGTAGTTGCTAAAGTAGTATTTAAACCAAGCCTCGTGATTCGCTTCCAGGTCCGCTATACGCTTGCGTTTTTGTTGTGGCGTTTCGTTCTGCTCCACAGGAGCGTCCCGGTTCATGTTCTGCACAAACTCGTCCCAATCTATTTCCGCTCTTTTGTCTGCAGGGCTTCGCATTACTTAACAATGGTTTTAATAAATATGTCCGCCAAAGCAGTAAGTTCCTTGGCCTTTACATAGTCTTCCTGGCGAACGTGATTAATGAAGTTTTTGAGTACCTCTATAGTATCGGCCACCGAAGTATCCGTCTCCAGTTGTTTTACAGCTGCGGTAAGTTTTACCAATACGTCCGCCTCTTTGGAATTGGCAAAGCGGCTACCCTTTTCCCGGTCCATAATGGCATCGTTCAACTCTACCAACTGCATGTAAAGGCGTTTCAACTCTTGTTCCTTGGTAATGATGACCGAGGCCCTAAGGCTTTCCCAATTCTCCTCGTTCACCCATTTGTTAATGGTCTGTTTGGACACCCCGACCCTCTCTGCCAGTTCCTTTTGGACCGTTACGCCCTCTACCGTATACAGTAGCTTGGCGTATTCTTTTTTCTGTTGGATAGTTTGTTTTGCCATGCAGCAAAATTGCACCATATAGGGTGCCTTGGCAATTGGTACATTTCTAAGTATGCACCAGGGAACATGCTAAGTATGCACTAGAGAGTATACTTAGAATTGCCCCGTTTTTTTTAGCCTTTTCACAGCTTTTACTTTGTTGGCCACAAGCGTAAGCAAAATGCTGACAACATGAAAAAAAGCACCAAAAGACTGACCATTTCTTCCGAGGCCAAAAATGCCAACGGGTTTCACGTGCGTACCAAGGGGATTGAACTTTCGGAGTTCTTGGCAAATCCACTACTTCTATGGATGCACAAACGTCCCAAAGGCGAAAAGGACGAGCTATTGCCCTTAGGCTATTGGGAGGACGTGGAACTAAAGGACGGTAGGATTACCGGAGTACCGGTATTCGATGACACGGACGATTTTGCCATGAAAATCTACAATAAGGTGGAGAACGGAACCCTTAAGATGGCCAGTGCCGGATTAAAGCCCAACGAGTTTGCCCAATTGGCAGAGGAAAAGTGGTTGGAAAAATCTGTACTAAAGGAAGCCAGTATTGTTGACATAGGCTCTAACAAAGAATGTTTGGCGGTTGCCCTCTATAATGACTCTGATGAACTGGTGACCCTATCAGAAATTTTCACACAAAAATTACATAATCCTAAAAACGAAGACATGAAAATTATTTTAACCGCCCCAACGCTGGGCCTATTAAAGTTGGCCGAAGGTGCCACAGAGGAAGCCGCCAATAAGGCGATTGAAGAATTGGTAACCTTGGCGGAAACCCAAAAGAACACTATCCAGGATCTCAAAACCAAAGCCGAGGAAGCAGAGTATAAGTTAGCAGAGCAGATTAAACTGGCGGACAACCAAAAAGTGGTTGCATTGGCAGACCAAGCAATTGCCGATCGTAAGATTACGGCAGACCAAAAGGATTTTATCATTGGCCTAGCGGAAAATGATTTTGAAGGCACCAAGAAATATTTGGAAAGCATCAAGGCCTCCCCAAAGGTAAAGGATGCCATAGACTTGGGCGATGCTGCAGACCCGCTTTTGAAGCTTACCTATGACGAGCTGGACAGGACCAACCAATTAATAACGCTGAGGGAGAAGAACCCAGAGGCGTTCAAGGCCAAGTTTAAGGAGAAATTCAACAAGGAGTACCAGGGTTAATCGCCTGGGAAAGTATTGATCCACACAAATTCATCAAATCATTATTCATCAATCAAAAAACGAACAGTAAACATGAAAACTTTAAAATTTAAACCGCTGAACCTTGCATACAACTTTTTGGTTGTGTTTGCAATTGCCGCCGTATTCTACGGCATTACGCCATTGGTGGCCATGGCATCCGCAGGGGTGGCAGTAGCTACCGGAACAGTCCTTTCCTATTTGGAAAACTCTTTTGCCCTTATGGCCATCCAAGTAGAGATATGGCAGAACCATATTGAAGAGGAGATATTTGCGGACAACAGCTTTCTGCGCTTCTCCCATAATGCGGACGATTACCTTATAAATTCCAAAGTCGTCCATATACCACAGTCCGGTGGTTCCGGGAACGTAGTCAAGAATAGATCTTCATTACCGGCAACGGTACGTAAGCGTACCGATACGGACGTGATCTACCTATTGGACGAATTTACCACAGATCCCGTATTGATCCCACATGCGGACACCAAAGAACTGTCCTATGACAAAAGGGCCAGTGTTTTGGGAGAAGATAGGGACAAATTGGTACAGACCATTGCCGAGGAGACCATATATAACTGGTTGTACTCCGGCGCACACGGAACCTATGCCGCCACCTCATTCCCAGCAGGGAATATTTTGAGCACCACCGGTGCGGACGTTATTGCATCTGCCCCTAGTGCCACAGGGAACCGCAAGGCCATGACCTTGACAGACCTACAGACCATGCAGGCCTTTTTTAGGAGTAAAAACCTGTGGAGGGAAGGAAAGATGTACTGCATGTTGCCCCCACAAATGTTGGTGCAAACCTTCCCTGCAGATAGCCAGGTAACGGCCACCTACATGCAGAACGTGACTGAAGCAGAAAGGCGATTGGGGGTAATGATGAAAGCCCAGGGTTGGAATGTTCTTAGCCGTAGTTCCGTAGCCCGTGTGAACAATGCAGGAACGGTATTGGCCCCAGGTGCCGCAGGTTCGGCCACGGATGACGAGGCCGCTCTGTTCTGGTATACCGAAGCTGTAGAATACGCCTTTGGTGGCGTGGTTGCCTTTGAAAACGAAGGAGATCCTACATTCTACGGGGATGTGTATTCTTTCCTAGCCAGAAGTGGCGGAAGGGCCAGGCGTACCGGATACGAAGGTATTGCATTGTTGAAGCAGGCCAAATCCGCATAAGCTTTGAACGAGGTACTGATAGTTCTAGGAACGTCATTGGCCACCGGATTCGCAGGTTGGATTTTTGGCGGCAAACAAGTAGCCAAAAACAATAGCGATAGATCCGAGATTGAAAACCTAAAGCTTATAACCCAAGAATGGCGGGAGGCCGCCCAGTCCTGGAAGGATATGGCAGACGAATACCAAAAGAAGCACATAGACAATAGCCGTAAGCTAACGGATATGGCAGATGAGATTCAGGCCCTAAAACGCCAAGTGGCCAGACAGACCAAGAGAATTGCCGAACTGGAGAAACATGAGAAACGTTAAATACATAGTGTTGCATTGCACCGCCACACCGCAGAACACCACGATACGCAGTATTCAGAATTACTGGAGAAAGGTGCTTGGGTGGAGAAACCCTGGTTACCATTACATAATAAAAGCTGATGGTGAGGCCGTGCAATTGCTACCTATTGACGAAGTGGCCAACGGTGTAAAGGGGTATAATTCCGAAAGTATACACATCTCCTACATTGGTGGCGTGGATAAGAACGGTAAGCCTATGGACACCCGTACCGTACAACAGGAAGCCGCTACGTTGACGTTGCTGCATGAGCTAAAAAAGAAGTATCCCAATGCCCAAATAAAGGGACATAGGGATTTCCCTGGAGTAAACAAGGCCTGCCCTTCTTATGAGGTATCTACCTGGTTAAAAAAAGTAGGACTATTGATAGCCCTGGTCATTATGATAGGCTGCGGTGGAGCCAAAGAGGTTGGAACCAATAGGACCATCACCACAACGGAGAAAGATTCCGTTTTCAAAACCCTTGAGGTTGTGGATACCATGATGGTGATCAGGGAAGCGGAAATGGCGGAGATCACCAAATCCATAAAGGAACTTACAGATACACCAGTGAGTTTTAAATCCGGTGCCGCTACTGCGACCTTGAAAAAGGTAGGTGACGAAATACACGCAACCTGTGAATGCGACGAGCTTAGGCAGGCCGTGAAACTCTATAAAGAGACCATAGAGCGTCAAAAAACCATCATTACGGATCAGCAGGAAACCATTACCCTTTTAAAAAAGGAAATGCCAGGATGGGCCAAACCCTTTCTTTATTTGGGTATAGCTGTAGCCATTGGAGTATTAGGATTGGCGGCACTTTATATCATAAAACGTTAATTAAACATCTTTTAAACCATGAAAAAAAAGGAAATAGCAAAGCATTTTTTTGCACGTAACCCCAAGCTCCAGCAGCTGTTCATTACATCGGACGGAATGGCCTTTGAGGAGGATCATAAAGCAGATGCCCATGCGCAAAGGCACAAGGACAAAACTGTGAAAAAGTATGACCGTGAATCTGTTATGCTAGAGGAAGTGGCCGCAGCCAAAGCCGCCGAGGATCATAAAAAAGCGGTAGAGGCCGCCAAGGCCAAAGAAGTAGAGGCCGCCAAGATCAAGGAAGCAGAAGCCGTCAAGGCCAAGGAAGCAGAAGCCGCCAAGGCAAAAGCTGCAGAGGAAGCCAAGGCCAAGGAAGCAGAAGCCGCCAAGATCAAGGAAGCTGAAGCCGCCAAGGCAAAAGCTGCAGAGGAAGCCAAGGATTTGCCTGTAGCAGATGCCCAGGAGGTAAAGTCCTCTAAAACCACTAAATCTAACCCTAAAAAATAAGACATGAGCAAGTATAGATATGGCTTTTCATCTGTGAAAGCATTTGGTATTGACCCTGCCACCGGTTTGGCGGCATCGGGAACTGAGGTAGACCTAACGGAGGATATCCTTAGGGATACGTTCGATTTTAATGAGGAGGACGGAACCGACACGGAAATCTATTCCGAGATGGACAACACTCCAAAACTATCCTTCTCCGAGCCTGGCAAGGAAACGTTGACCTTTGGGCAAATGGACACCTCGGTAGAAAAATTGGCCCTGTTCTTGGGAGGAAGCGTAGTCACTGGAGGTGGAGGTGAAAAAACATGGAGCAAGCCTGCAAATGCCGGAACCATAGAAAAGCGGTTGGAGATCGTTACTTTGGATGGTTACAAAATAATTGTTCCAAGGGCCAAGGTAAAGGGCCTTAAGAACTTCTCCTTTAGGAGGAATGGTATTTGGACCTTGGATTTGACCTTTACCGTTTTGACTCCTGGATTCTCCTTGGCCGCCATAGATATTATAGAGCCTGCGCCATAATATGGATACATCCAAAGAGAACTTGGCCACGGAAAGGTTGGCCGCTGAAACCATATTGCACAGGGGCGTCAAGGTAAAAATTGCCGCCCCTTGGTTCATGAGGTGGATAAAAAAAACGGTAACATTAAGGCTTACCTCTCCTTATGAGGGTACCATGCACCGGGTAGCCACCTACTACCTAAGTACCGGTATTAAAAGCCATAAACTGGAGGAGATCACGGTAGAGGAAAGTTTGGCATTGATGTCCGTACACGGGAAGACCATTAGCCGGGCTGTGGCCTGTGCTATTCTTAACGGATACTTTTGGGGCAATAAACTTTTCACCAGGATACTGGCCCACTATCTAAGATGGCATTGCAAGCCCAGGGAACTTTTTGCCTTGGCAACGGCATTATTGATCTACGGAGGTACATCGGATTTTATGAATACTACCAGATCGGTAAAACGGATGACCGTGACCGCTCCGAATCTGGGCCAAAAGACCAAGGGGAGTTAACGCAAACGGGCATGCATAGCCCCTGGGGTTTGCTCTTCCAGATCGTAAAGGAGACCGGATGGTCCTGGCACGATATACTGTGGAAGGTAAGTAGGGCAAACATTATGCTTATGATGGCAGATAGGAGCCATTTTAAGATGATAAAGAAAGAAGATAAAGTTATTGAAGATGACGGCGCAGGACTAATGGGCCGTATAAAATCTAAAAGAAAAGCTCCTTGATGGAAAATTTTGACCCCATAGATGTAGAGTTCCTGATCAATTCTGACCAGGTTAAAAAGGATGCCAAAAAGGTCCGGGATCAACTCAAGGGTATTGGGGATGCTGCAGAGGATGCGGCCGCCCAAGTTGGTGGTCTAAAAGGACCCAATGGCGATGGGGGCGGCTTGGAAAAACCTTTGGAAGGCGCTGGAGCTGCTGCAGAAGAAGCGGGTAAGAAAGTTGCCAGGGCCAAATCTAATTTTGATGGCCTTGGCTTTTCCATTTCCCAAATAACACGAGAACTCCCCGCCTTTACCTATTCTGCCCAAACGGGTTTTTTGGCCATTAGTAACAACATACCTATGTTGGCCGATGAAATTGGCAAACTTCGGCGTGAGAATGACGAACTGGTGGCCAGTGGTAAAAAAGGGCAGTCCGTTATTGGGCAATTGGCAAAGAGCTTTTTAAGTTGGCAGACCGTACTATCTGTAGGGGTTACATTGCTTACCGTGTATGGTCCAGAAATAGTTAGTTTCCTGGGCAATCTCTTCAAGACCAAAAAGGCATTGGATGACAACGCCAAATCTATGGAGGCCATGAACAGGGCCTATGAGAGTAGTAGTTACCAGAAGGCCATCAAGGCCATCATCCAAGTTAGGGCGGCCTTTTCCGGTGCCGGTACGGATATAGATAAAAAAGCCAAGGCCTTAAAACTATATAATGAAACCCTAGGTGATTCTCTAGGTACCGCCAAAAACTACAACGAGGCGGAGAAAACCTTTGTAGAAAAGTCCGGGGCCTATGTAAAGGCACTTCTATACCGTGCTGCCGCAGCCGAGGCCGTGAACGAAGCTTCCAAGGAGTTGATAAGATTGACCAAGGAAGAGGATGCCCTTAATGAGAAGATAGAAGAAAAAGGTGGGACACGTTCTGCAGTTTCCACATTTGCCACTAAAAATTTAAGGCAGGAAAGAAATGCCGTTAAAAAAGAGGCCAAAGAAATAGAAACGAGTTACAATAGAATCATTTCTAACCTTAACAACAAAGCAGAAGAATTAGCCTCGGCATTTAATTTGGACCTTGACGGTGATGGAAAAGGCGGCAACAACCTAGTAGGTAAAAGAAAGGAATTATTGCGAAAGCTTGCAGATCTGGACGCTGAGTACGCCCGTAAAAAACTGAATTCGGACCAAGAGGAAGTACAGGCCCTCAAGGATAAATTTGATAAAATCCGTCGCTTGGTAGAGGAGTTTAATAATGATCCAAAGAATGCCAATGTCAAAATAGACCTTGGCGCATTCAATGCATTGGAACAAAACGCCATTGCAGATCTAACCTACCAACAAGATACCAAAAAACTACAGGAAGAACTGGAGGCGCAAAAGCGCATTTTTGAGGATTTTGAGGAGTACAAGAAACAATTTGGCATAGCTAAGGCAAAGGAACAGTTTGCGGAACAGTTAAAAGAATTTGGCTCCTATGCAGAGCTTATTAGAAAGCAGTATGACATTAATGCCGATGCTTTTGAAGCAGTAGCCAAAGGAACCGCTACCGGTGGCCAACAGGATAGGGTAAGATTAATAGAAAAGGAGGCCGAAGCGGAAATAAGGTTGCGCAACAAACAATACACAGATCTATTGGCAGGACTCATGTCCTATGAAGAAAAGCGCACCAAGTTAATAAGTGATTACCAAGAAAAAAGAGCCTTATTAATAAGCCGTGGCAATTTGTCCGAAGCCCAGGAACTGGAGCGGCAACATAAGGCCAGTTTAGGGGAACTGGATGACGAATATGCAAAAAGCACGGATGCGTACAAAGCTTTGATACGTGGAGTAGAGAATTTAAGTGATACTGCAGCCCGGGCAGTAATAGACAACGCCAAAAAGATGGTGGGAGCTATGTTGGCCGCAGGCACTATAACAGAAGAACTTGCTGCGGAGATTAACAATAAGATACAAGATCTTGAGAACGAATTGGACAATAAAACGTCTAAAAAATTAAGCGGAATCTCTGATAAGATACATGAAATATCTGGAGCGTTTCTCAATTTAGGGGATTCACTAGAAACCTATAATGAAGGACTAGCTGACACAATCACCACAATAGGCGAATTGGGAAATGTAGCTGGAGAAGCCGCAATGGCGGCCGCTAATTTATCAGGTGGAAATATTTATGAAGGTATAGCAGGTGCAATCAATGCTTTGGCCGGAATTTTCACTATTGGAGCAAAAGCCCGTGAAAGTGCTAGGCGTGCCCAGGAAGAACTGGTACGCATACAGCAAGTGGCCGAGGACGGGGAAAGAAGGATAAACGAGATAATGCGGCAGCGCAACATTACCAAATCCCAAGAGGTAGAGCTTACCCTAAAAGGGGTTGATGCCCAAAGGCAGGCCCTGCAGTTGGCCCAGCAACAATTGGTCTTGGATGAAAAGCGATTGCTTAGGGAGCTACAGGCAGAGGAGTATATTTCCGGAAGCCATAAGGAGAAATACGGAGGATTCCTGGGCATTGGTCGTAAAACCAAGGTTGTAAATGATTATGCATCCCTATTGGGCCTCACATTTGAGGAGATAGAAAAACTATATGAAAAGGGCAAACTTGAGGACAGGGCTTCTGAACTTTTTGAGCAGCTAAGACAGTTAAGGGAAGAGGGAGAGGATATTAATTCCCTTTTAGGAGATCTGGAGAAGCAGTCTGCAGAAATATTTACTGGAACAACCTCCAATGCTTTGGCAGATAGTATAGTAGATGGCCTTAAGCAGGGATATGATTCTTTTGAAGATTTTGCCGACTCCATAGAAGGTCTACTGCAGGGAGCTATTCTCAACAGCATTAAGTACAATGTACTGGAGGAACCTCTTCAGAACTTATATGAACAATTTGCCAAATATGCAGAAAGTGAGGGCGGCCTATCACAGGCAGAAAGTGATGCCATAAGGGCGGCCTACCAAGAGCAGGTACAAAAGGCAATAGATCAGTACGAGCAATTGAGCGGTATTCTGGATGCGGACCTTTTGGAAGGTCAAAAGCAAACATCAGGTCTTCAAGGGGCCATTAGAAGGGAACTTACAGAAGAAACTGCCAGCGAGCTTACTGGGCTTTTTAGGGGTCAGTTTGATATTACCAAAAGACAGCTGCAGTTGGGTGAAAAACACTTTGAACTGGAGCAACGCCATTTTGATGCTACTTTGAGAATGATTCAATTATCGGCATTGATTGAGCAAAATACTGCAGGAACCGTAACGGAGCTTAAGGCGGCCGTATTGGAGTTGAGAACAATTAGCAAGAACACAAAACCTAGCCAAACGAGCAGGGATTTAGGATTGGGATAATGTATAAACTCAATAAAATAGAACTGATCAACTATGGCATCCATGCCGGACGGGCCAGCAATAGCAATATTGCCCTTTCCGGATTCTTGGATATGCCTGCACGCTTGGGCAAAACGCATCATGATTGGAGTGATGAGCTTGGAACGGAGCCTTATGTATTGGCCGAAGAAATTCGGCACGGAGGCAGGGATATTACTTTCTATGGACTTATGGAAGGTGCAGACCAGGCCGATGCCATCAATAGAGTCCAGGAACTGTATTTGGATATGCACAAATTTACCGATCTGGTTCCGTTGCAGACACCTTGGGGAACGTTCAACGTCTATGTGAAGGATACGGTAGAAGGAAAGTACATAGGTCAAGGATGGGCAACTTTACAGATCGTATTTCGTGAACCAATAGTTGCTATGGATGCTGATGTACCCACAGGAACCAGTATAGGCCTTTACAACATTGATAATGTTGGTTATAGTGATCTTGGGGCCATTGTTACCAATGTGAAGGACAATTTTAACCGTCCTGCTACCAAGTCCGCCCATTTTACAGCCTATGCCACTGAAGGTTACCAGGTAACCAAAATGGGGCCGATCAAAATAGAACAGACCCTATATTTTGTAGCTCCTGATTTTGACACATTAAAAGGCAATGTGCAAAAGTTTCAGCAGCTATTGGCCAGTCCAGGGCTTAGAGTGATCAATGTGGACAATATGGAGCGGGAGTGCTTTAATGCCGATGGCTTTACCGTAGAGGATATAAGGATCATGGATGGTCAATGCGTCTGCAAACTAACGGTACCATTAATTATGGTAGGTGCAGGGGTTCCTGTGGAGCCGGCCTACTTGTTGGATAATTCTGGAGAGGCCATTTTAGGAAATATAGACTTTATAAAAGTAGATAAATATGCGCTGGACTTCATCACAGACAATGACGGCAACCGATTAATAACAAACAAATTTGAGGATATAACACTATAGATTATGGGAAGTAAAAGATTTTGGACCGGAATGGATCGAAGGACGGACATAAAGCCAACCGACAAGCTTTTAGTGGGAAATATAGACACTGGAGAGCCAGATTATATTGATTTTTCAGACTTGCCTGTAAATACCGGTCCACAGGGACCTGAAGGGCCGGCTGGTAAAGGAGTTTCTATTAAGGGTACGGAATCGGATAGTGCGACTATACAAGCTCTTCCTGGTCCGCATGAGGTTGGGGATATCTATATCGCAGCCGATAGTGGCAACGGTTGGTCCTGGGACGGTTCTGATTTTACCAATGTAGGAGCCATAAGGGGACCTCAAGGCCCACAGGGAATACAAGGCCCTCAAGGTATCAAAGGAGATACA
>CAXAVP010000020.1:0-30179 GCA_963972175.1 uncultured Arenibacter sp. | reverse complement strand
CAAAACCAATTACTTAGTATTGCCTTGATATTTTGGAACAATTGAAAGTTATGAAAATGCCCCATATACCTTTATTGCTTATAGTATTATGCTGCGTTTCATGCAACAATACCCCAAAATCCAAAGGTAATTTCCCCCCGCCAAAAAATAACACTCCCGACATGATTGACCGGAAGGCTAATTTAAAGGCTTCCATTGAAGCCTATTTAAGTATTAAAAACCCAGACACACTAAATATGCTTGTTACCGATAATTATGTGAGAAATATGAACGGAATTCCAGTGGTCAGCAATAAATCCGAACTAAAAGCTAGGTTAAACCTATACTTTACAGGATTTCCGGATTATCATCTGACCGTCAGCCATAGTGTAATTTGTGATAGCCAAGGTTATATAAATTGGGTCTTTAGTGGCACCCATACAGGTTTGTTCGGGGATGTTGCGGCAACAGGCAAGAAGATTAAAATCAATGGGTTTTCCCACCTTTATTTTAATACACAAGGCCAACTCTATCAAGAGGATATATTTTATAATGAACTGGAATTTTTACAGCAATTGGGATATTCCCTAACAACCCCCAATCTAAAATGACAACTCATCAATACTCACTTAACAAACAATAATAATATAAACCAATAAATAATAAAAACTATGAGAACTCTAAGAAAACACCTGTTGATAGCATTAGCTTCCCTATTGGGCATAAGCATTTCTGTGGCCCAAAGTGAAAAGAATCAAGCCTTTTACGTGCATGAAGATCAAGTAAAACCATCTATGGTCCAAGCGTACGAAGAGGTTGCCAAAGATTTTACCAATGCTTGCAAAGAACATAACCTAGAGGGGATTAGCTGGCAGGTAGCCTCCACAAGCACTGGACGTTATTTTAACATTTCACCCATAGAAAATATGGCTGAACTGGACAAGAATGTCATGGCGCCCTTGGCCGAAAAAATGGGAGAGGAAGCCTTTAGGGATTTGTTTAAGCGATACAACGACTGTTATGATAAACACGGGGACTATATCATTTATTTAAATAAGGAACTTACTTATATGCCCGAAGGAATTAGTACAACAACCGAAGGACAGAACTATAGAAAATGGCATTTTTTACATGTTACGCCAAACAATATCCAAAAACTTAAGGCTAAGCTTAAAGAGCTCAAGGCCCTTTATACCGAAAAGGGATCCAAGGAGTATTACCGAATATATCATAATGGATTTGGCTCCATGGGAGATTATTACTTGGCCGTAGTTTCGGCAGTTGATGCCGAGGACTATGCCAAAAAATCCAAAGAAAATGAAATCTTACTGGGAGAAGCAGGGCAAAAGTTATTTGGAGAGATCTTTAACTATGTGCTACAATACGAAACTGCTTCTGGTAGCATGCATCCCGATTTGGCTTATACCCCATCAAACTAAATACAGTAACATGTAGGCTAGGTTTCATAAACCTAATCGTGATTGCAGTTTTAAAATTTTCTATTTGAGTTAGCAAGCAACACCATTTGGAAGAATAGACCAAACCATAGCTTAACCCCTGCCTGTTTTTTGTTTACACACGATAAAAATATGCAACAATAACTAAATTAAACATTATGAAAACAATGAAATCAATTATTGGTTTACTATTAGTCATGGCCCTGTTTATTCCACAATCAGGTTCTGCACAAGAAGGCAATTATTTTACAGTTACCACCTGGAAACTTAATGTACCCGAAAATGGGACAAGGGCCGAGCTGAATGGTCTTTTAAAGGAATTTTCTGAAAAAATCACTTTTAAGAACGATAAGATTATTAGTGAAAGAGTATTGCATCATATATCTGGTTCAGATTTACGGGATTTGGTTGTCATTAGTGAACATGCCTCTTGGAATGATATTGATGCAGCTGCAAACATGCAAAGTGAACTGATGAAAACTGCATGGCCCAATGAGGAGGAACGCAAGGCCTTTTTTCAGTCTTGGAATAAATATGTGGTTACTCATTCTGATGAAATATATCAAGAATATCCAGAATTGACCAAAAAATAAATCAAATTCATACCAGGTGGGCTCCAAACGGCCCATCTGGTACTATAATGCTACTATATCATGAAAAAATTGATCCTAATTGGACTTACAATAGCCGTTATAATGGCCTGTCAAGAAAAGGCCCAGCAACGGTACAGCCAGCAGTCCACACAAATTACTACCGTTAAGCAACTTATAGAAAACTACAACAACAAAACCTACGACACTAGTTTCTATGCGGATACCTCCAAAACATTTTACAATGCCAAGGACAACCCATTATCCCCAGAAGAAACCATTGCCTATCACAAGGAAATGGATAAAAAATACTCTGAAAGAAGTTTTCTAGATCAAGACCAGGAATATGAAATGGTGGTTACAGATGAAGGGGAGACTTGGGTAAATTGTTGGCTGGATTGGAGGGGCACATTGTCTGCCAATGACCTAGTAATAGACATTCCCATACACCTCACCTACCAATTTATTGATGGAAAGATTGTCAGGGAGGTTGGGATGTGGGACCCAACTGAAGTTGTTTTGGCCCTTCAGGAAGTGGAGATGAAAAACAGTATGTCTGCAGATGAAAAACAAATTCAAGCAACAATTGACAATATCAGAAAAGCTTGGAATACTAATGACAAAGACTTAATGTATGCCAATTTGGCCAACAATATTGTGAGAACGGACAATGGGACTATCATGGCAAATAATCAATCGGACTATGGAGACTTTATGGACATTTACCATACTGCCTTCCCGGATTTTAAGGTAAACTTGGACAAGACCGTCATAATGGGCAATAAGGCATACATGCATTGGTCATGTACCGGTACCAATACCAAGGATTTTATGGGTAATGCGCCCACCAACAAAAAAATTGAGACACACGGTTTTAGTGTATGGACCTTTAATAAGGAAGGGAAAGGGTCTAGAGAAGATGCCTTTTATGATAATATGGCACTCTTTACCCAACTAGGGTATTCCATGCCCGCTCTTAATTAAATATAACCAAAACCTTAGCACAAAAATGAAGTCAAATAGCAAATTAATACAGGGAATCTTAGCACTTATTATTGCTGTAAGCCTGGGCTGTAAAGAGAAAACAATCAATGAAGCCATAGAGCAACCAAGAATTACAGTTGAAAAAGAAACGCCCGAATACTTTCTTCTGCGTCCGGAAGTTGAAAAAGCCTATGGCTATTCGCATGCCGTTAGGATTGGTAATATTATTAGGGTTTCTGGGGCTGTTAGCATGGATAATGAAGGGAATCCTACGGCCATAGACGACATGGAACAACAAATGAAAAATTGTTATTCTGATCTTGAAAAAGTTTTACAACATTACGGCTGCACCTTTGATGATGTAGTGGTAGAAAATGTGTTTACTACCAATATGCCAAGGTTTTTGGAAGTCGCCGCCTATAGGAGTGAAATCTATAAAAATCAGTTCCCAACAGGATCATGGCTAGGCGTCAAGGAATTAGCTCTTCCTGAATTTATGATCGAAATTGAATTGGAAGTACATAAAGCGGAATAATTCAGAATTACATTCATGATCAAATTAATAATGCTTTACATTCATACAACAGAAATAGCAGATTTTGAACAGTAGTATTCAAATATTTATTAACCAAAGGCCTCTAAGATTTATGACTCTACCACTTTGAAACCGATACTATTTATAAGTTCACTAAGATGGGAAGACTGCTAATTACCATTTGGCCAAATTTTGGCTCAAGTCCAGAATTGATGAAAGTAACAATGACGTCCAGTGTTGGGCAAGCCACTGCTGCGCATTTACCGTTTTTGCAACAGGCTGTGCCACGCTATTGACCATAAGACCCTAAAAATCCCCCAAGAAAAACCATAAAAAACAAATCGTATGAAACAATCCATCGTTACTCGTCACAAAGTAGGAAATATTGACACTTGGTTAAAAGGACATCAGGACCGTGTTAAATTGTTTTCCCCTGTAGTATCCAGTTTTAAGACCTTCCAGGACACCAATGACCCCAATTTGGTGGTATTGGTTTTTGAAGATGCCGATCTGGATAAGTTAGGAGCCATTATCAACGACCCCAATAACAAAGAAATTAAAGAGCGCCATACCGTTTTGGAACCAATAACAATATCCTTGGAAGTATCCCTTTAAATGAATGATATTGCCGGAATTTCCAAGGTTGAAAGATGTCAAATATTAAATTCCATTCAATTGACATTTCAGGTATTAGCATATTTAACACTTAAAATGTAAGTATTACAATTATTAGAAATAACAGAAATATTATTTATGGTTTACTACTGGCTGCACTTGCTCTACATTTTTGTTTGCTCAAAAGTATTGTGGAAGGATGTAGATCTGATATCGGACCAAAGTAGAAATCGAAGGGTTAGCTTATTGGATTGCGATACTTTCAGGTATATGTCCAATGCAAAATATGCATATTATATGGACTTTATTCGATTTGAAAAAATGTTCCGTTCAAAACTATTTGCCAATACGGTTAAAAAAGGGATATATCCCGTTTTAGGTTCCCAAAAAATAATCTACAAAAGGCCAATAAAAATGTGGACTACCTTCAAAATCACCCTTGTTATGGAAGGTTGGGACAACAAATGGGTATATCACAGTCAGGTTTTTGAACAGCATAATGAAATCTGTGCTATTGGTTATACCAAAGCTGCTTTTTGGAAGAATAAAAAGGCCCAGGATATAAAAACGATACTCAAAAACTGTGGGGTCAACATATTAGAAAAGAAAGTACCCAAAGATATATATGATCTTTTTAATAGCGATTATCACCTTTTAAGCGAAACATGGACCCAATAAGCTAAATGCAATCAAAAAAATATTCTACAGACTGCCGTATAGGGCCTTCACAGGTCATGGAGTTGACTCATGACTTACTGTAACTTTAACCCGAAACATTGGAATAGTAAAGGAGAGAGCCCAGTAAATTGGAAAATATGAGGAAGTAGGAATAGAGATAGTGTATTACAAGAAGTTTTATAAAAATAAATCCATGCAACCAAAAACCAACCGAATAGAATCCATTGACATTTTAAGGGGCCTGGTCATGGTCATCATGGCCTTGGACCATGTTAGGGATTATTTTAACTATGGATCTTTTTTTATAGACCCTACCGATGTGGCAACCACAACGCCCATTTTGTTTTTTACGCGCTTTATCACACATTATTGTGCCCCTGTTTTTGTTTTTCTTGCCGGTACGTCTGCCTTCCTTTACGGCAGGAAAAAGTCAAAACCCCAACTCTCCAAATTTTTGCTTACCAGAGGAATTTGGTTAATTTTTATGGAGGTGGTGGTCAACAACCTAATATGGACCTTTGACCTCAACTATAGTTTTCCAATACTGCAAGTTATCTGGGCCATAGGCTTTAGCATGATCTGTATGTCGTTTCTGATCTATCTGCCCTATAAAATGATTCTTGCCTTAGGCTTTGTAATAATTGCCGGGCACAATCTTCTAGACGGAACGGTAATGCAAGGGAATAGTCCTGAAGCCATTGCCTGGTACCTATTACATCAGAGTCAGGCTGTGGTCCTGGGCCCCAATAAAATGATTTTATTCCATTATCCTGTTATCCCATGGATAGGGCTAATGGCCTTGGGATATTGTTTGGGACAGCTATATACTAAAGACGTTGACGCAAAATTAAGGGGAACATGGTTGTTACGTATGGGCTTAGGAGCCTTGGGTCTATTTTTTGTGATCAGGGGGTTAAATGTCTATGGGGATTTGGTGCCCTGGACTGTACAACCAACCAGTACCAAAACAATTATTTCCTTCTTTAACGTTACCAAGTACCCTCCTTCCCTGGCTTTTATTCTCATCACAATTGGGCCTGCACTACTTTTCCTCTATACAATTGAAAATATAAAAAATTGGATTACCGATTTCTTTTTGATATTTGGAAGAGTTCCCTTCTTCTATTATTTCCTTCACGTATTGGTAATCCATGTGGCTGCAATTATCGGGATATTAATTTTTGGTGGGAACTGGAGAGATATGATACTGACCGCCGATGTATTTATAAACGAAAAACTGGCAACCTATGGATATCCCCTTTGGATCACCTATATGGTTTGGATCGGGATAGTAGCTGCGCTATATCCTTTGTGCAAGAAATATATGATCTACAAGCTTAATAACAAGGATAAATGGTGGTTGACTTATTTATAACCTTCTTTCTCATCAATTACTTTAAATAAATATGCAATTCTTGCGGTTTTTGGAGTTTCCTCGTTTTGCTGTTGAAGACATTTTGCTTATTGAATTTCATAAATGTATAGTATTACAACCCGGACTTTAAAAGAAAAAGACATGGTGACACTTTGCCCTTTTCTTGGTCAATTATAACAACTCATAATCCGTATTTTTATCCTTAGGGTGCTTGGTAGAGTAATAAAGTTTCATTGTTCCTTGCTAGCAGAATTCCCTTTCGCTTATTTTTTCCTAGTTGAATATAGGAGGTTCCCCTTACGTCACCTTTAACATAAAGTCCGGTTAATCTAGAAGGAACACTTTTATAATCCCCATTGCCATCGGCAGTCAGAAAATGGCCATAGCTTGCATCGTTCCTAGGTGTTTCTACTTCTGAGCCATAAAGATTTCCAAAAAGAAGCAGGTCCCTGTGATTATTTCCCTTGTTTTCAAATGTCAGTATTTTATTTATTGAAGAAATCTGCGCACCATTGGGAAGTGAAGCAAATGTAAAACGCTCCATATCCTCATTGATTAAAATACTATTGGCAAAATTAGTAGCTGAAATATGGCGGGCACTTTCTAAGGATTCTCCATACACCTCCTGCAAGCTTGCTCTACCAAATTCCTCATAAGTTTGGAACTTCTTCTTCACAAATGGCATTTGGCCAGAGGTACACTCCCTTCCCCTTAGAGGGTACAACTGTTCCCCCTCATGATACCCCAGTACGATATCATTGGAATTATTCTGATCAAAATCATTTAAGTACAAATGAAAAGGAGCCTCCTTTGAAGCCTTGTATTTATAATTAAGACCCAAATTGCCTGCTATCAAATCCATATCCCCATCCAAATCAATATCATCGGCAGCAAGACTAAACCACCATCCTACGTTGTTCTGTAAGCCCCATTGTTCGGATATATCGTTAAATTTATTGTCCTTATAATTGAAGGCTTTTATACTGCCCCACTCTTGGGCCACAATCAATTCCTCTATTTGGTCACCGTCCAAATCTACAACTATAGCGTCCGTTACCATCCCCAAGTTTTTTACGTCCGGAAAAACCTCGTCCGTAACATCTTCAAATCTTACTTTCCCTTCCTCGGACACATTCTGCAACAATAGACTTTTGGAGGGGTAACCATATTTTCTGGGCATCAACCTAGATCCAACAAAAAGATCTAAATCGCCATCCTTATCATAATCCAATGACTTAACAACTTGCCCACTGATCAGGACTTTAGGGATAGCCCCATGGTTTCTCTTAAAGTTGCCCTGGCCATCATTTTCATAAAATCGATCCTGATAAAAGTTATTTCCCACTTCTTTTTCATTGCCTCCACTTACCATATACAAATCCTGATCCCCATCCCCATCGGCATCTAGAAAAAGAGCTCCGGTATCTTCATGGTATTTATCTGCTTCAAATGATTCCATGCACCGTCTTTGAAACTTTTTTTCACTTGTTTGCATGAAAAGCGCACCAGCTTGCCCCATAGCACCCCCAACATAAAAGTCTTCCAAACCGTCATTATTTACATCTGCAACGGTAAGACATGGTCCAAATTGGGACATTTTGTGAGGTAACAATGATTCTAAGTCAAAATCATTATAATCATTTTCTTGATGTTTAAAATTTATACCATACTCCTTACTTACGTCCTGAAAGGCGTAGGTTGGTTTTGCCATAACCTTTGCGGTTTTCCCTTCTGGAGCATACTTAACAGTAATATCCTGGTTGGGCTCTAAATTGGTCAATATCTGGTATTCACCATTTGGCCAAACAACTTTTACCGAATCAATTGCTTTTACATTTCCCAATCCGAAATGAATAGGGGAAGCCATAGCTGATTGGAAGCCCCTACTATAGTAATTTTCTGCATAATATTTTTTCTCATTTACAGTTAGCACTACTTTAGCGCCTATAGCATCCAAATTTTTATCGTATCCCTTGAGATTGACCTTCAAATAAGAATTACCAATTTGATTATTACGGTACAACTGTGCAAAATCGTCTGTATTGTTCACTATAATATCTAAATCCCCATCATTGTCAAAATCGGCATAAGCGGCTCCATTGGAATAAGTGGCGGATTGATTCACCTTCAATTTATCAAAATTCAGATCTCCTGCATTTAGATAAAAATAATTTTCTTTCTTTCTATCTGGAAGTTTGTCCAATAAGTCGTTCACATGTTTGGATAAATCCACCTTTCTCAAACGCACCCCTTCCTGATATTTCTTTTCTAAATAAATTAAAAAGTCATTATTTCTAAAATCCCTTTTGATGCCGTTGGAAATAAATAAATCCCTGTGACCGTCATTATCCATATCAAAAAGTAATGGAGCCCAACTCCAGTCGGTACTGGAAATATCCGCCATTTGTGCAACGTCTGAAAATGCCGGAATATTGGTACTTGGATAAACACCATTATTTATTTGTAGCGCATTGTACATATACTGCCTATGTAGGCCTAATTTTTCAATATTGTAAAAATCAGCTACGTTCATTCCGCTCATACTGGTTTTTTGGGTATAGTTATCTTCCGCCATCATGTCTAGCGATATAATATCCAAAAATCCATCGTTGTTCACATCCGCAATATCACTCCCCATAGAAAATGTAGACATATGGTTAAAAGACTCCAAGGAGCTTTCTTTGAAGGCTCCATCTTTGTTGTTCAAATAAAGGTGGTCTTTTTCATAATAATCATTACTTACATAGACATCTGGCCAACCATCGTTATTAACATCACCTATCGCCACACCCAGGCCAAAACCTAGATTATTACTAATAATACCAGCTTCTTCCGTAACATTTACAAATTTGCCATTATCATTACGAAATAATTTTTCGCCAATATTTTTAGATTCTCCCTTCATCACCTCTGCAGCCTCATCAATCTCATAAATCTCTATATTATGATTAACTAAAAACATATCCAAGTCACCATCCAAGTCATAATCAAAAAAAGATGCCTGGGTAGAGTAATGCGGTAAGTCCAACCCATATTCATGAGCTTCTTCCTCAAAAACAGGGATGTTCTCCTTGTTCATCCCCTTGTTTACCAATAAAAGGTTGCGCAAGGGTTCTTCCGTAGCAAAACGTCCGGATTTAAGGATATATATATCCTTTAATCCATCATTATTAATATCTACAACCGTTACACCAGTAGGGAACCCTCCGTTACCTTGGGCATTGGCCGCCACACTAACATTTCTAAATTTTAGGTCACCTAGGTTTAAGAATAGTTTATTGGTACGTAGATTGCTTACAAAATAAACATCTTGCAATCCATCATTGTTGAAATCAGCTACCGCTACCCCTCCCCCATTATAGAAATATTCATAATAAAACCCGTTCATAGTTGTGGTCTCCTTCAACTTATTGTTAAAGTTGATACCTGTTTCCTCTACACCTAATACGGTATACAAATCCCTTATTTCCTTTTTCTCTTGTTTAACATCCTTTTGGGAGCAGGACAACAATAAGATGCCGGCAAGTAGAAAGGAAATTTTAAAAAATGATAAATACATTTTATACTTCATAATTCTACAAATACTTTTTTCCTTTGGGTTGTATAGATCCAAAACATTAAGGTAATCCCTAAGGTAATTAGGGCACCGCCAAGATAGGAGATCTCATTGGGCAACTGAAACCCTTCTGGGGCTATAAGTATATAAGTACTGCATACCATAGTCATAAAAATTGCTGGAAAGAGGGTAACCCAATACGCCTTATTTTCATAGATCAAATATGCTGTAATAGTCCACAAGACAATCGTTGCCAAGGTTTGATTGCTCCAGGCGAAATAGCGCCAGATGACACCAAAATCTATCTGTGTCAACACAAAAGCGATAACGAAAAGCGGCATACTTATAAGGAGTCTGTTTCCTATCTTTTTTTGATTGGAGCTAAAAATATCGGACAAAATCAATCTAGCCGATCTAAAGGCCGTGTCCCCTGAGGTAATGGGGGCGGCAACAATACCCAATAATGCCAGAACACCGCCAATTGTTCCTAACATATTCAGGGATATTTCATTCGCTGCCCAGGCGGCATTATTGTTATTTGCCAACATGGCCCCATTAAGTCCGTCTACATTCCCAAAAAATGTCATGGCCGCTGCGGCCCAAATTAAGGCTACAATGCCTTCTGTTACCATTGTTCCATAAAATATCTTTCTTCCCAAGACCTCACTTTTCATACAGCGGGCCATTAAAGGCGACTGTGTGGAATGAAATCCGGAAATTGCTCCACAGGCAATGGTTACAAAAAGAATGGGAAACAGAGGTGTTTCTTCTGGGTTGGTGGTCATATTTTTAATGTTGGCAGGGACCAATTCCGGTATATGGTAATCTCCCCAGAAAAGTGCGATGACCAAACCTACGGCCATTAACAACATGGCGATCCCAAAAATGGGATAAAGTCGGCTTATCAACTTATCTATTGGCAACAAGGTAGATAAAACGTAATAAAACAAGATTATGGCCACCCAGATCCAGACATTTAGGACATGTCCGGTCATACCATCAATTATTTTTGCAGGCCCCACCAAGAACACGGTTCCAACGAAAATTAAAAGCACTACGGAAAAAAGTCGCATAAATTGTTTGGCAGTAGGCCCCAGATAAATCCCAACTACTTCACTAATACTTAGACCGTTGTGCCTCAAGGATAACATCCCGGAAAAATAATCATGGACCGCCCCGGCAAAAATACTACCAAGAACTATCCACAAAAAAGCAGAAGGTCCAAACATGGCGCCCGCAATAGCCCCAAAAATTGGCCCTAAACCTGCTATATTTAAAAATTGGATCAAAAATATTCTCCAGGCAGGCAATGGCATAAAATCTACATCATCCCGAAGTCTAACCGCTGGAGTTTCCCTATCCTTATCCACCCCGAAAATCCTTTCCATAAACTTGCCATAGGTAAAATAACCTAGTATTAAAACCCCAATTGATAATAAGAATGATATCATCTAAAAAATTTTATAATTTTAATTTTATCACAAGAGTATACCCCTGCTGCCCTTATTCCATCTCCTCCAAAAATTCGGTTACAATATAAGCGTATGTATGGTTACCCGACTCGGTAAACCGTATAAGTTGTGTGTTAATATCAGGATTGGTAGTTACAATATTTTCAATTGCCGATAGATACAATTTCAACTGATTTTTTGTCATTAGCTCCAAATTGCCGCTCAATAACACCAAAACCTCAACGGGAGCTTCCTGAATATGATTTAGCAACAAGCTTCTATTGTTTATATCAACCTCAGCAAAGCTCTCCCAAAATGGCCTTTGTAAGCTATCAGTTTCCCAGAACACTTTAGGAAGATTTTGTACAATATAGGTACGAACCATAGGAATACTTACTTTAAAAATTTGTACTATTCGGTCCTTATAATCAATATACTCTTCATCATTCAAAGACTTTAGCGCATACATCTGATAATCCTGTTCATTACTCATGAGCATATAGCGCTTCATTTCTTTATCGAAGTTGGATGTGGTATAATCCTGCAGTTCTCTTTTAATGGTTCCGTGTGCAATATTCCAAGCAACAAAACAGGAATAAAGTGCCCCGTCCACTACGGACTCCTTAACCTCTTCAATGGTAGCCCCAGATGTGGCATCCACATCATCGGTTTCCGGACTTGCTGGTTTTTCAACTAGCTCATCTATTTTTTTTCGTTTTAAAATGGAGTTATCATCCAACAACAATTGGTGCAATTTCTCATAATCATGATCTGCGAATTCCTCGTGATCATGCTTTGTAAGCGACTGTCCCTCTACCTTGTCAAATCCCGCATAGCCCCCTAACAAATTCCAATATAAGGTGAGGTACATTAATCTACATTCGCCATCGGCACATACTGGTGTAACAATATCAGAGGTATAAAGCTTTGGCCTATTCTTTTCATCCACAAGCAGGCTTACACTTTGATTGCCCATGGTCTCAACTTCAATAAAGAAAGGCGTTTGTCTTTTTGTTAATACTGTCCCTTCTTCCCATTCCATCGCAAAATAATCGGGCTTTTTGTCCATGGTTTTACCCTGTAATTCCCTTGGCAGGATCCCCATTTTTGTCCATCCAAGGCCCAATACAACAAACAGCAATATGACAATTTTTATTTTTACCATACTTCAGCTCTAAATTTGAGTAATTGGGCCATAAAATAGATATTGGTTAAAGCTTATTATTGTTTGGAATCTGGGATTGGGGTATACTTTTGTTTTTCAATCAGTGTTAGATATTCGTCCAAATACCCCGTATAAATATCCCTGGGATCAACCTCGTACTTCTTGCATAGCGAGGCTGCAAAGCCTACTGCTGCACCCATTTGTCCAGTGGTCCGCATTACCCTAGGCCCTCCCAAACCTATATGAGAGGTGCTGAAATTTCTACCAGCCATAAACAAATTACTAATATTTTTGGAATATAGGCTCCTATAAGGAATGTAGTATTTGGGTGTCTTGTAAAAAAGAGCTTCAGAAATAAAATCAGGATTTTTTTCATCCTCTAAAACCGTCTGATAATGCACATCCACCTCTCTTGTTTCCATCACTACGGCATCGGGAAATTTCTCTCCGGATTTGGCATCGTTCAACGTAAAAATGTAGTCCCCTACCAATCTGCGGGATTCTCGTTTACCTACCAAATAAGATACCCACTCCAATTTTCGATTGGCATTTTCAGGTTGTTTTTTGGCATTTGCAAAAGAACCATAAATAGCACGTAGCATATGGTCCCGAATTTCCTCAGCATCATCTATTTGATTTAGGTCATTTCTACTGAACTCCCATTGCCATTCCCCTTTGACCTTTGCATAGTCCCTTGCCACAGGCATGGCCCATGGTACTTCTGGAAAGCTTTCGTTTCCTTCTGCCTCGTAGGACCGCCAAAGTACCGATGACCCCATCACGGCATTATCTGGCTGTTTAGGGCTCCATAATTCCCCGTGTTCATCCCAATGCTCTCCGTATTTGTCCACACTTTCCCTTCCATAGGTAAATTCGGCACCTGCCCAATATCCTATCCATCCATCGCCCGTTGAATCGATAAACAAGGGGGCCTCGAAGCGAATTCTTTCCCCACTGGCAGTTTGGCGTGCATCTACATAATTTATTCGGTTATCTATTGCCTTTGCGTCATACGCTCTCCAATTAAGGAAAAGCGAAATATTTTTATAACTTTTTACATTATTATCCCTTTTCTCCTGATCCTTATAGGCCTCAGGAGATCCGTTAGGGTAGTGTTCCGTGTCCAGTTTTTTTAGAATCCTTTCAAAATGACCGTATATTCCCAAGGTATGTACTCTAAT
The DNA here is from genome assembly GCA_963972175.1 of uncultured Arenibacter sp. Classification (GTDB taxonomy): domain Bacteria; phylum Bacteroidota; class Bacteroidia; order Flavobacteriales; family Flavobacteriaceae; genus Arenibacter. The sequence continues at coordinate 16,613 of CAXAVP010000020.1, read as the reverse complement.
TTCACTACTGGCATTACCTCCCAAAACGGGGCGATCATGTATCAGGGCCACATTGAGACCTTGTTCGGCAGCAGCAATGGATGCCGCACAACCCGCTATACCTCCCCCTACTACTACTAGATCAAATTTCTTGGTACTTTTGGGAGCCAAAGGCTCCTGGGTAACAGTTTTCCTCCAAGTAGCCAATTTTTTCATGGATGAAGGCGGCTCAGCATCCGAGGTAGTAAAATAAATTGCGTCTACCCGTCCGTTAAAACCTGTTAGATCTACTAGTTCTAAACTGTTCCTTTTCTTTTTGATTGCAACCGTTCCTGCCAATTCCCATCCCCATCCAGAGCGCTGACCAAGGGTACTCTGCAATAGCTTATCATTAATTTTTATTTGAAATTTCCCCGGCGGCTCCCAATTACCGGGCACCCAATTTTTGGTACGCACCCACACCTTATATTCTCCATCCTGGTTAAAAATGACCCGGGTTTTTGCGTTTTCTACGGGAACCCCCATACCATGGGCCAATAAATACGGAGACCCCATTTGCTCCACAAATTGAGGGTCTACTACCCATCCCCCTTTGTCCTCAAAACCTTCCGCTTCAATCAACAAGTCCTGGGATACCGCTAAATTGATACAAAGCAAACTAAATGTCAATACTATTAATTTCATATTATTTATTTTTATAATTCTCAAAATTCCTATAAACCTTCAATGAAATAAGCCCTATAGCGCTTACTATCTACTAAATGTCATCTTATTTATACTCCAGCCAGGCCGAGGCTTTTACGTCTTTATTGGCCACCAATCGAATCCATCTCGACTGAAAATTTTCGGGAAAATTATAATTATAATCCTCACCACCTTTGAGGGTAACTTCCTTATAGGTCATCCAGGGACCATGACCAATTGGCTCTACCTCTATTTTATAGGTTACCGTTTCATTTGAATGATTCGAAATTTTTATACTCTTTTTATCATAAAACCCTATCAAATAAGGGTCAGAAGGCTGATTGGCTTTTACCTGGGTATTTTTCCAAGGTCCTCCTACACCTACTGGTTTACCCAACTTCCATAGATCATCTATTGTTCCAGCCCATATTTTAGCTTTTCCATCAGCGGATTGAATAATGTGCCCAGAATCTCCAGAATAATCAGATTGTATCCCTGTTAGTACAAACAATCCTCTATAGGAAGCATAGTCATGTATTTGCATATTATGTGAGGACACCGGTCTAATTTTGGCAAATCCATCGGCATTCTCTGCTGGCAATTCAAAAAATGTTCCCGAGCAATTGAATAGATCCCGTTCTGTAGCGACCTCACGACAAATGCGCATGGCACCATTTTCTGTTTTCTCTCTAAAATCTGCACTTCCCATGGGCAACCTCCAACGCCTGTTTTTATCATCTACAACCAGCACAGAAGCCTCATCTACCGTAACCACGTTTTTAGGTATGGACACCTTGTCCCTTATATAACCAATAGTTTTTTCATCCTCTTTTTTAACGAGGTTCAATAAGGAGTCTAGCTCATAGTATCCAGTTTCCTGGAATCCAGAAGTAGTGACATTTCCTGCCAATACTCCCAAAGTTCTTCTGTTGTTCCCTAGAGCCCATAATAGCCCACCTGTGGCATTCCTATCCGAAATATCCGCTATTCCTTGGAACATGCTATTTGGTTTGCTATCCCTTTTATCCGTATCTCCATAGAAAAAATGTACTGTGGCCTTTGTAGCGTTATTTGGCTTAATGCGTACCCACTCCCCTATTTCGTTATCTTGGAACATTATATGCTTGGACTCGCCTGCTGAAGCATCAATAGATTTTAGAAATGTCCAGTTGCCGTCCCCCTTTTTATCCACTTCAAAATAAAAAGTAACGGTTGAATTTCCTTCGTTCTTTATCCATGCCGATCGCTTATCCCAACCTGTAAAAAGAAATGGTTCCGAAAATTCGTTGGTCGCTACATCTTCAGAAATCCAAACAGCACCTTCGGCCGTACTGGGCCCCAATTTATCGGGCTTATCCAAGGAAGTAAACCATAGGTTGGAATTGGATTGACCTGGTCCCGGTAGGTGACCTTTCTGCTTGCGGGTATTTAAAAATTCCTTTTCGGCCGAATCGTCACATCCAAAAACCAATTGATCCCTCCACCTGCTAAAATCACCAATTACCTTTAAATAAGAAGACCTAGGTCTTATCCCTGCAGCATTCCTTGCGCTAAAGGTTTCAGGGAAATGCCAGAACATTCCGTGCATGGTCATTAAGAACTCCGGTTCTCCTTCCTTACCAATATTCCTAATTCTAGGCCACTCTGTATTCCACCCATGGGCCCCGTCATAGGAGTGACTGGCTTTGGGCAGTCTGTAGAAATCCCATCCAGTTTCAGGGTTTCTTACACCTACCAAAACCGATTTAAAATCCCATCCCGTGGCCCAAATGGGATCCTTTTCCGGGTTTTCATTGCCATATATTCCTCCTGGCCCCGTAACCTCTACAAATTGATTACGACGCACCACCTTCCAGTTCTCACCATCCCATTCTGACAATGATCCTGATTCTACATCAAATTCTCCCAGGGCCTTATGATTGGCCTCTCCATTATTGCTAAATACCATGACCCCTTGGCCCGAATACAATCCTTTACCATGGGCTCCTGGCAATAAAGGGCCAAATTGAGCCATATCCTTGGCCTTACGCATAGCATTGGCATCTGGATAAATAGTGTTGGGTTCCAGTGTATTAACATTAACCTCATAAAACCCTTCCTCCATAGTTGCGTAGTAAATTTTACCTTCAGGATCATTTAAGTGACGGGCATTACCAGTATGCCTGCCCGGCATTTTATCATAAGGGATTACATCTACTTTTCCCGTTTGGTCAACAGCATACGGACCTATAAATAACTTTTCGCTTTCCCTATGCACCATACGGTTTGCTGGTGTTCCCCCAATACTTTCCTCCCGGACCTTTTGATTCAGATCTGCGGATATTTCATATAACTTATCGGAAGAACCATTTGGTTTATGTGGGCCATAGGTAATAACCCATAGTTTATTGGCCCAGGGCACTACAGCTCCAGTACCACATTCCCCTTCAGCGTTGTACATTGCCAAATGTGGGTAAATACCACTTATAGAAGGATAGTCTTCTGCCTTTTGTGTTGTTTCATTTTCCTTGACACCTTCTTTACAGGAAACAAAACAAGAACAGCACAATACGATACTTCCCAAATAAAACTTTATTTTACTTATACCTACGATCATTTTAGTCTTACTTTTTTGACTGTTATATCTTGTTAAACATTAAGCGCTATTAGCCGTAAATTTTGGCAAGTCTTAATAAAACAAATACTTGGTTACACTTTTAAAACCAACCCCTGAAAATATATTCCCAGGGGTTTAACTTAAATATTAATACCCTTCATTTTGGGTTAAATTTGGATTCAGAAGTCGCTCTGAAGCAGGTATTGGCCATAAGTATTGTCGCTCCGGAAAATTAATGGTATTCAAAGACCTACACAATCCAGCATCCAGCAATGCTGAAAAATCCGGTAGACCATCTTCATCTATTTCTGGGGTCATTCCCCAAAACCAAAGCCCTGGGTTGACCACATCATCCATTAACGGACCTGTTGGAGGAACGGAGACATTTCCATCGGTTGCCACATTTAGCAGACCATAGGAAGTACCTGTAAGTGCCTTTTCAGCTAATCGCCATCGAATAAGATCCATGTACCTTCTCCCCTCAAACGCAAGTTCGACTCGCCGTTCATTTCTAACTTTATATCGTAATAGATCTTGATCTGTAGTGGTCACTTGGGGAGTAGGATAGCCTGAATTTGCATAGGCCCTGTCCCGTACTTCATTTATTGCATCGAGAACCGTTGCATCAATTTCATTTAATTCGATTTTTGCTTCGGCATACATGAGCAATACATCTGCGTATCTTATTACTATAAGATCTGGATCTGTCCTATAATCTTTCCAATCTTCATCAACCCCCTTTTTCCAGGCCAAACCATTAAAGGCCGCAAACGCCGCTACGGATTGGGTATCGTTGTTTTTCACCAGACTGTTGCTGTCATAATCAAGAACTTCCTTTTTTTCAGGATGAGGTGTATATTCCAGTCCCATAAAATTAGAGCCTTCACTGGACAAGCGTCCGTCCCCATCTTCCAAAGATCCAAAAGGGACTATAGTCATAGCACATCTGGGGTCTCTGTTTTTAAATGGATTTTGAGGATCAAACAAATCGGATTCGTCAATAGGTTTCCCATCTACACATTCAAATGAAGCCAACAATTCCCAGGTAGGTTGCCTAGCACCCCATCCACCATGATTTCTTGGCAAATAATCACGTACGTTGTCATTCCTTATCTGGTTTAGGTCTGAATTTCTTGGAATATGAAAAATGGTCTCCTTTGTATTTTTGGTACTCGAAAGAAAGAGTTCTTCAAAATCTGGATATAATTCATACTCCCCTAGATCCATACAGTCTTCAGCTGCTTCCGCTGCGGTGGCATGGTCACCCATATACAACGCAATCCTAGCTTTCATGGCATAAGCTGCTCCCTTGGTGGCATATTTTAAGCCATCGTAGGATATTGGCAAATTTAGCGCCGCATCGTCATAATAGGCATATATTCTTTGAAGCACCTCATCTTTACCGGTTCTTCCAATTTCAAAGGACTCATCTACATTAAGTTCTTCTTCGTAAAAAGGCACGTCCCCATAATGGGAAATAAGATATGACCAATAGGAAGCCCGTAAAAAATTGGCCTCGGCCCGGAACAATTTAGTATCCTCCTCTCCTAATATATCTTGGGTATCCAATTTTTCCAAGACTACTAAAATTCGAGTGATGGCTTTGTACATATTGGACCAATTGGTTGAGGCAGTACCAAACTCCGATGAAACTGTACCTGCTTTGATGCTATTTAAGGCATCTCTTCTTTGCCAGTCATCTGTCCAACCCTCGGCAGATTGATCCAAAGGCCAAAACACCTCCCTATAACCTTCATTCAGTGATTGTCTAAACTGATCCTTATTTTGATACCAGGTTCCTGAACTGGCTGCATCTTGTTGAACCAAATCCAATTCTGTACATGAAAACCCTAAAAGCAAGGTTCCAATACCAAGAAATATATTATATATAAATTTTTTCATTTTTTTAATTTTAGAAATTAGCTTTTATCCCAACGATAAAGGACTTTGTAATTAAATATCCACTTCCCTGCTCAGGGTCTATTCCTTCAGGTAACTTGTCAAATGTAAACAAGTCGTTTCCCGCAACATATAAGCGCAAGGAAGAAAACCCGTTTTCCCCAAAAATGTCTGTAGGCAGGACATACCCAAGTGTAATGTTCTTAACCCTTAAATAGGAACCGTTGATCAACCAGTAATCTGAAAAGCTATTATAGTTGTTGCCCACAGCATTTTCTGACAAACGGGGATAAGCCGCATTTAGATTTTGTTCCGGTGTATTATAGGTACTCCAGTAATTGGCGGCATATAGGGTTGTGGGCGACTGCCAACTTTCTAAAAAGGGCCTAACAAAACCCGAGGAAAGATTAAAGCTCTGTTGGCCTACACCTTGAAAAACTACTCCTAGATCAAATCTTTTGTACTCCAAAGTAAGGTTGCCCCCGTATTGATATCTAGGCAAAGAGCCACCCAAAATGGTTTTGTCCAATTCATTGATAACTCCATCAGGCGTGCCGTCTGGACCACTTATATCCTTATATTTAATATCACCGGGCCTAACAGCATCACTGGTAGTAGCCGAATTGTCTACTTCGGCCTGCGTTTGGAATAATCCATCTGACTCGTAGCCATACCAAGATCTAAATTCACTACCTTCCTCTGACAGTACATTACCAGAAAATAAACGCTTTCCATTTACATCTCCAATAATGGATTTTGAATCAAAAATATTAAATGAAGTAGTTACCCTTAAATCCCCTATATTCTGACGATAAGTTAGCCCTAATTCCCAACCCGTCGTATCCATACCGCCAACGTTCACTGTAGGATCATCATAGCCACTTAAGGCCGGTATACTTAAATCCAATAGCATGTCCCTAGTTTCCTTTCTAAAATAATCTGCGGTTAAGGACAACTTATTATTGAACATATTTAGATCAATACCTAAATCGAAGGTTGTAGTAGTCTCCCAGGTTACGTCCTCTACGGCCAAAAATCGTTGGGCAGCAGACCTAACCGCCTGCACATCATTTCCATTTGCAAATAGGGCATTACTAAATTGAAGTACAGATAAATATAGGTAATTACCCAAACGATCATTTCCAAGGTTTCCATAAGACGCCCGCAATTTTAGGAAAGAAATGGTTGGATCCAAGGATTCCATAAATTCTTCATTTGACAACACCCAGCCCGCGGAGACCGATGGAAAGGTACCCCATCTATACTTTTTCCCAAATCTAGATGAACCGTCCCTTCTAACTGTTCCCTGTAAATAATAGGTATTGCCAAAATTATAGGCCAGTCTTCCGAAGTAGGAAGAATAAGCATTTTCCGAAACTCCAGTGCCGCTATCAAAAACCTTATCAATAGGAGCCTGATTTAAAAAAGGATAATCACTACTAACAAATTCATCACCGCGAACACCTAAGGTTTCACTTTCAGACGAAAATTCTTCATAGCCCAATAAACCACTTACATTGTGATTGCCAAAACTCTTGTCATAATTTACAAGTGCCTGGGTTGTAATGGTATTGTAATTGGCCCTTCTTTCCACCAAATAGGTTTGGTTGGAATTATGTCCCGATATATAGTTGGGATTCGCCAACTGGCCCGGATCATCAAAACCCCAATAAGGTATGGCTTTATTAAAAAATTTATACTTATTAAATTCGAAGTTAGGGGCTAGGTTAACTGAGATCTTTAATGCTTCGGTAGGCTTATAAAAAAGTCCCACTTTACCGTAAAATAGGTAATTATCGTTAGTTTGATATCCTCCTTCTTCTACCTGGGCATATATGTTATCACCTGATTTACTCTCTGCAATTCTACCATCTGACCAAACAGCCGCATAAACCGGTGCAGACAATATAGCCCTGGAAGTAGGGTCTACAGTAGGTCTATCATCTTTGGTAAGCTTTAAGGCAAAATCTAAATTGGCACCTAACCTGTCAGAGATTTTTATGTCGTTATTGATCCTTGCGGTATATCTCTTCCAATCCCTATAATCATACAAGGCATCTTGATATTCATATCCAAAGGTAGCGTTGGTCTTTACTCTTTCTGATCCTCCGCTTATATTTATATTGTGACGGTAACCCGATGAGGATTTCTTTAAAATAAGGTCTCTCCAGTTGGTATCCGGAAATTGATCCGGATTAACGGCATTATTTTGAGGATAGGAAGATATTAATTCTTCTGACCAAGTAGGAAACTGGTTGGCATCATTTCCATTGTCGTTCCACGCTTTTTCATTATCCATTTGCATATACCTCACAGCGCCTACACCTCTTCTTGATTCTGTGGGCGTGTTAACAAAATACTCTCCACTGTACCCTAAATTAAAAACCTCGCTCTTACCTCTCTTTGTCGTTATAATAATAACCCCGGCAGTGGCCCTGGAACCGTATATAGAAGCAGATGCCCCATCCTTTAATACGGATATACTTTCAATTTGATCCGGGTTAACGTCGTTAATACTGGATACTGGCACATCGTCCACAAGAATCAAAGGAGAACTGTTGCCCTGTAAAGTGGTCACCCCTCTAACCCTAATTTCATTTCCAGCACCGGGCTCTGAATTGCTTCTAGTAACACTTACACCCGCAACAGAACCCTGTAACGCATTAGATACGTTTGTTGTACTTCTCGCTGCTATTTCATCGCCGTCTACTACACTTACCGAACCGGTAAGGTCTTTTTTGGCTTGAGTACCGTACCCTACAACAACTACTTCTTCCAAACCTGCAGAACTTTCTTTCAGTTTAACATCAATTATCTTTTGCCCGTTAACCGCAATATCCCGTGTAGCAAAACCAATATATGAGATGATCACAATAGCATCCCCGTCTTCTACGGTCAAGGAAAAATTGCCATCAAAATCGGATTGGGTTCCATTGGTGGTTCCTTTTTCTACTATACTGGCGCCTGGCAATGGAACACCAGAGTCATCTGTTATGTTACCGGATATAGTAAAACCTTGTTCTTTGGCCTTTTGTGGATGTTGCTGCATTGGTAAGGCCTTCTTCTTCACTACAACTTGTCTGTCCTCTATCTTATAGTCTAGATCCGTATCTGAAAACGCACTGTCCAAAATAGTAGAAATACTGGCTTTCCGCAATTTAATAGAAATTGTCTTCCCCTTATTTAAGACGTCATCTTTGTAAAAAAATATAAACTCACTTTTGTTCTGAATCTCATTAAAGAGTTCTTCAAAAGTGACTTTTTCTACATTTATGTCAATCTTGGTTTGAGCATTGGTTAGGTTGGCATATACTGAACTGAGACCGATACATATAAATAATATAAATATCCTCATAATGGTAATTATTCCGCGCCATGGGGTTATTTTACCCCATAAGGGAACGCGCTTGAAAATTTTATTCATAATTTTGGTTTTGGTAAGTTAATGCTGCTCTAACACAGCAATGTTAATTTTTTACTGCCGGAAGATGGGCCAACATCTTCCGGCTTTTTCTTAGTGGTTTTTTTAGAAGTTTAGGTTTTTCTCATTTACGTTTAGTTTTAGTCGGTTAAAGTTATTTTCTTCTTGTGGTTTCTATAATTCCCATTCATTATACGTAGCACGCCTTAATGGCTCCTTTCCCGTTTTACTGATTCTTCTTACCCCTCACATACCCCATAAAGATCCCTTTTCCAGTGTGGTCTGCTCCAATACCTATCTTTGAACATAGTACCGCGGCACTCCTTTTAAGGATTCCTTACCGGACGGAATGAAATAAGAGGTAACCATAGCCGCAGTATCCCTTCTGCCATATCTTCCGGTTTATAAGGAGGGAACAGAACCAAAAGCGCCATCCCAAAGGGTTTACAGTTACATCCTCATAGGCTTAACAGAGTCTGTGAACCTTGATTTACCTTTTTCCCTATATATACTTCTAATGCCCATCTCATCAAAAAAGAGATACCCCTACACTATTAAAAGCAAATCTTTTATGCTATATAGACAGTATTGATAAAAAAAATATTAAAAAAAAATGATTTTGATAAAAACCCCTAATGTAAATGGGTGTTTTCGTAAGGTTTTGAGCGCCCTATAAACAGTAGTTCGGGCCGTTTCTATGGACACATCCATAATATCTGCTATCTCCTCGTATGATCTACCTTGCTGGAACCTTAAGTACAAACCTTTTTTTTGTTTATTGGTTAAAGTATCTATGGCCTCCTCTAATTTATTTGATCTTTCTTGGATGTGCTCTTCTCTAATAATACTTTCTTCAAAAGATTCCGTATAATTTTTGCTCAGGCTTTTCTTAAATGTGTGCAAGTTCATTTCGCTGTACCTATCCTTATGTATGTACTGCCTGTTCAACTTTCGGGTGAACGATCTAATAAGGTAAAACTCCACACTATCTGTTTTGGACAATTTGGACCTATATTTATACAAATCGTAGAACATATCATGAATACAATCCATAACGTAATCCTTCTTTCCATCTTTGTACATACCAATGGAAAACAACTGATCTACATACATATCATACAATTTACCAAGCGCTTCCATATCGCCCTTTCGTAAATTATTCCAAAAAATTATTTCCAATTTTTCAGAATTTCCATTCTTTTTATTTTTGGTATCCATTAGCACAATTCAAGAATCTCTCCGTTACAATTATGAAAGCCTTATTCACCACTTGCTATCTACCCCCTTTTCAATTCTCCCGAAGTGCACTATGCCACTAACAGCCGAAACAATCAAACAGGTATTATAATTATTAAACTTTTGACATACAGATCTTAATTTGACAACTGAACAAATTGTTAGGAAAGGGGGGGACTTCTCAAATATAGAAAAAACACGTAAACATAAAAATTTATACTACTTAAACTTTAACGCCTAATTTTATGGAAATATCCTCTGTCTAAAGTGGCTTAAAAGGCTTTAGAATCCTCCTAAAACATAACAGTTGTTGTGTCAATCCATAAAACCGCTAGTTTTTTTATAAGACTGGTATACCTAATATCCTAGAGAATGCCATCCCAAAATAAACCAAGACCTATACAATAAAACATTCCAGACCTTCACCCCAATAGTGCTACGGATTTTGTACTAGGTGTCTTTTTTAAAACACAGGACCGTTCCCAAGGAATTGGGAACGGCCCTAACAATACAGTTTTATTGTAGTATCAAAAAAAATAAATAATGGCTTTGCTTAAATTCACACATACCAATGTCCTAAATAAGGCGCTATAATGAGCATGACCGTTATTCATGATAGCAGCGCACCTCAAATATTTTGGCCAAGGGATCCCCATTGGTCCTTGTAACCTTAATCTTTAGAGATTTAACCTCAACACTTTCAAAGCTGTGATTAACCAGTCGTAAATAATTATTTTCGTTACTTAGTAGTACTTGGTCCATATTTTTTCCTTTAACCTCTATACTGTAATCAGCAACTGTTTCTGGTTGCTGTCCCCTGATCTGGTTATCATACACCCAATCTTGCGCAGAAAGACGCAGAAATCGATCTAATCCAGTATCAAATGTCAATTGAATTTTGTTGATTTTAACCGGTTTTTTCCAACTGAGCATCAACCATTGATCTCCATTTTCAATATTGGCGCACCACTTATGCGTTAAACCATCCCCTACTTCCCTATTATATCCGTCTATTACATTGGCTGCAACACCATCTTTGGTTTCTGAAGAGGCTGTAACTTTGGCATATCTTGCCAAATCATTACTGTCCTCATTTACGACCCCTAATAACGACTGATCCTGCCGCAATAATACTTGTTGCAGCTGCTTCATATGTGCCGAATTGTTACCCAGTACTGACGGGAGTATCCCCTTCTTATTACAGTAGGCCATAGCCGTTCCTATGGCTTGCCCCAAAGTGCTGCATGTGGCCATTACCCTAGTAGATGAAAGGGCCACATGGGAAACACTAATATTTCTACCGGCCATCAATAGGTTGGGAATGTTTTTACTGTATAAGGACCTAAAAGGAATGGAATATGGCCCCTTTAAAGGTATAGAGACATACGGTACCTCGCCGGTAGTATCCATCCCTCCAGGAGGATGATCATCCAATGGCCACCCCCCATAGGCCACTCGATCTTCAAAAAGAGTAGCGGCCTGCACGTCTTCCTGCTTCATAATATAATCACCTACAACACGCCTACTCTCCCGCTTTCCGGGTATCATACCAATAGAGTCCAAAGCCCAATTTTCCGAATCGGGATGGTTACCAGAGTTTTTAATATAATCCCAAACACCAAAAAGGACCGCCAACAAATCCTTTCTGTTTTGTTGGCCATCTCTCACAATATCAATTTCCCCTCCTAGTTCCAACCACCAGTAGCCATATTCATACGTACTTATATTACGGTGCAAGAAATCCTTGGTGGTATACTTTCTGGCCCACTTGGGTGGGGTATAGGGCATTGCCTTATCATATTTCTTTGCTGTGAACAAAAGGCTGTTGCCCATTGTTTTTTGATCTTCCACATCCACCGCTAGGGATTCGCCCCATTTGGATTTAGCTTCCCTTCCCCTCATATAATTTGCGCCCGCCTGTGCAGCCAATGTGGCATCTCCCGTACAATCTGCAAAGAATTTGGCACTAATTATAGAAATTTCCTCTGTAGGGGAACAGAGGGCCCAAATCCTTTTAATATTCCCATCTACTACCTCCGCATCATACAGAGCAGTATCCAACAACAGGGTTATATTCTCTTCGGATATCAATTTATCATATAGAATAAAATCCCACATTTCATAAGAGCGTTGGGGATTATCCACAGCCTCGGTCAAAACCAATTCCTCTAAAATACCCGTTTCCCTCCAAATTTGGTTTAATTGACTAGCTCCTGAAATATGCATTCTTATCTCACTACTGGCATTACCTCCCAAACGGGACCTGTCCTGAATAAGAATCACTTTGCTGCCATTCCTGGCCGCAGCCAGGGCAGCGCATATCCCGGACATACCTCCGCCTGCAATCAAAATATCGGTCTCGTAATATTTCTTTACATAGGCTTCATCATCCAAAAACTTTTCGGAAGCTTCTAAATGGGATTTCCCCAACAATTCCATATCATTTATCCCATCCTTACCAAACACCGTAATAGGACCCATCAGAAAAGCACTGGAACCTAATCCAATGGTTTTCATAAAACCTCTTCTTTTTGTCATTGTATTTTTTTTATGATTTAGTCTTAACCTTTTCTATACTCTTTTAATTTTTTAGAAACAAACGCAGCTTCCTTCTGCATAGAGACCAAAAATTGATATGCCAAATTGGACAATTCAGAATTCTGGGATTCCAACAGATTTGCAATATATTCAATGTTCTTTTTAGACAATAAAGCCTTATTCTTATCCAGTATGTTAAAGGCTTTTTTTAATTGTGATTCCTTTAGCTCCTCTAAGTTGGAAATCAAAGCAAACTGACCGTCTTCAGCTAGAATTTTGTTTTGTAACCTATTGAGAATCTCATTCTGCATTTCAAAATTTAATTCTTCCAACAAATTAATGATTACAAGCTGATGTTTATTACTGGTCCATACATGATCGGGAATTTTTTCAACGGCAAAAAAAGGAACATATGAAGCACCCTTTGTGAGCAACCCAATAAGATAAGGAACATACCTTTCTTCATTGGAAGGGATATGGTTCAAAGCATAAAATTGTAGGTTATAATTGTCAGAATTCAACATTTGGACCAATAGCTTATCACTCATCATAGATTCGGTATGGGCCACAATGCTGTCGGCTATTTTTCCATTCACAATATGCCAAAGGGTATGGGAACTATAGACCGCACCCCTGACTACCGCTCCACTTAGCGATTTATAGGTTGCCCCGGCCACACCATCTATTACATCCGATTTTATTTGAATACGCTGATCTACCAGATCCTTGGCCTTATAACTGGCTAATAGGGAGGTCTTGTCCTTGAGGATCTCCTTCATTTTATCATGGTCTTCTTTGGTGAACCTGATATGATCAAATTTTGTTAACGGATCAGAGGACACCTCTTTATAATCGATAAAATTCCCTAACAAATCCCAATACACTTCCGCTAATAGGTTGTAACAAACCCCTTCTTCACAGACAGGAGTGTCTACATAACTGTAATATTTTATGGGTTCATTATCCACATTGTAAATTACATCCACTTTTAACTGTACAGAATCTTTAGTGTAGGCCATAAATGCCCGTTCTTTCCTAATAGACCGGGTTGGAAGGACAAGGAAGGACATAAAAAACCAAGAAATGACAAACATTAAAAAAAACCTAATATCCGACCATTGCCTCCAGTAGGTGATAAGATTCTTAGAAAATCTAGCTTTTGACATAAAATATCTCATTCCTTTAATCAAGTACTGCAAATAGTGATCTTCTATTTCCAGAAATTTTAACGCGCTAACTTTCACATTAAAAGTTAGTAAGATGAAAATTGTATTGCTTTAATGGTAATCATAACAAAGCCTAAATACTTTTGGCTAGAAGACTACCCATTTTTAACAAAACATGGTACCAGTCTAGATTTCGTTAACCGCCTTCAACAACTATAGATTCGTCTTTAACCATTGGTATAGAAACCTACTTACATATCCTATCAACTCTCTTCTAAAAACCTTTAACTGAATTTTATTTTAATTATTTATAATTATTTTATTTTCTTCTATCCACTGATATTTCAAATCTGCAGTCTCCTTTATGATTCCCATGACTTTATCCAAGTCTTCCTTTAGATCCAGATGTCCGGAAAAAGTACCTTGGCCAGAAGTTTTATCTACAATATTGATTTCCACATTATAATATCTAGAGAGTTTTTTCATGATATACTCTAGGTTGTCGTTCTTAAAGATGAGCTCCCCGTTCCTCCATGAAAAATAACGATCCACATCAACCTCCTTGGATTTTATACTCCCTTCCTTACGATTGTAACTGGCCATGATGCCGGGCTTAACCTGCAGTTGATCCTTGGCCGAAAGCATACTTTTTTTCCCATAATGGATGCGAATACTGCCACTTTTAAGGACCGTATTGGTTGATTCGTCGTCCAAATAACTGCTGACGTTGAACTCGGTACCCAACACTTCTATCTCTTGTCCTTCAGATAGCACTATGAAAGGATGCTGCTTATTATGGGTAACCTTGAATATGGCTTCCCCCTCTAAAAATACCTCCCGCTTATCCTTTTTAAAAAATACAGGGTAGACTAACCTGGAACCCGAATTGAGCCATACGGTACTTCCATCAGAGAGTTCTAAGACCGATCGTTTTCCATAGGGCACGATAAGGGTGTTATATACCAATTTTTGATCCTTGGTAGCCTTTTGTTCTATAGCTTTGTGGTTGCCTATGCTTACCTTCTCACCACTCGCAGAATAATTGATTCTAGCCGTTTCCTCTTCTACAGCCACATTCTCCCCTTCTTCAAGAACCAATACCACCTCATCTGATTCCACCTTATTGCTTTGTACAGAACTCCTGGCAAAATCAGAAATAGATTGGGTGTCATTTCCATCAAAAAATAGCCACAACCCCACGATTAAGGCTATTGACGCAGCCATGGAAATACCTATGGTATATGTCGTCCTCCGTCTTCTTGCTTTCAAGGAACGAACGGACCCCATGAGCCTGTATTTCAAATGCTCCTTTTCCTTAATCGTTAATTTAACATTTTCCCCTGATTGTATGTTGTCCTCTTTCAAACTATACCATTTTATATGAAGCACCTAAAAGTAATGTGGCCCCTCTACTTACTTAAAGCAAAATTTTTCCATTATATAGACAATCAGAACAATAAAAATAAAAATTTGCGATTTAAAGAATCATGAAGTTGAGCATACTATTGTAAACCAGATTCTGATTTCATTCCCTTTCCCGTTTTAAATTAGTGCTCTATTTACGGGAAATAAAGCATTGTTTCAACTAGATGGGATCGTATTTAAATAGTGCTATAATCACCATTCTCCAAGTCTATAATTGGCAATTGATCTCCCTGAAAATAAAGGCGCGAATTATATTTTTGGCAATTCCCATCCGTTATGATAGGGTGCATTTATCAATGCGTTAGAGGCCTCATCCGAAAATTGTCCGGAATAATTATCCCAATTTATCCTATTGCCCGTTTTAAAGGCTATATTCCCCATATGGCAGACCATAGCAGCATCGTAGCCCACCTTTAATGGCGCTTTTAAGCTTGAGGCATCCCTAGATTTCACGGCTTCAATAAAATTTACTGTGTGTTTATCCAGTCCGCTCCCTTGGTTTTTTTGTAATGGAATTCTTTTCATTTTATTTTTTTCAGCGATTACCTCCCACCCCTTCCTATCCAAAACTAGGGTTCCGTTGTTACCAATAAAGGCTATTCCGTGATTACGCCCGTAATTACCGTTATCTATTCCGGTAGCGTGTTCCCACAAAATTGAAAAACCATCATACTCATAAACGGTCTGCAAGGTATCCGGTGTCTCTGATGCATCATCGGGGTAAGCAAACTTACCTCCCAGAGCCATGACCGATTTTGGTGTGTTGGCCCTCATCCCGTACAAGGCATAATCCATTAGATGCACACCCCAATCCGTCATTAATCCCCCTGCATAATCCCAATACCACCTAAAATTAAAATGGAACCTATTGGCATTAAACGGTCTTTTGGGTGCAGGCCCCAGCCACATATCATAATCCACGCCAGCAGGAGCGGCCGTATCCGGCAAAACAGGAATAGACCCCATCCAACCCTGATAGGCCCATGCCTTTGCCAAACGTATTTCTCCCAATTTTCCCGAATGCACAAAGTTTATAGCATCCACAAAATGGGGCTGACTCCTTTGCCACTGCCCAATTTGAACCATCCGATCACTGTTCTGAACCAAACTGAACATAAGGTTGCACTCCTCAATGGAATTGGCCAATGGTTTTTCGCAATACACATCCTTGCCAGCTTGCACCGCATGGGCAAGCTGTAAACAATGCCAATGGTCAGGAGTCCCTATTATTACAACATCTATATCCTTATCGTCCAACAATTTTCTATAATCCTTGTACCATTTAGGCTTGTTTACCCCTGCTTTTTCCAAATCGGCGGTTCTGTCACTTAAGACCTTATCATCCACATCACAAAGGGCCACAACCTCTATCTCACTCATTTTTAACATGGAGGTTAAATCACTAAATCCCATCCCCTTACACCCTATCAACCCCACACCTATTCTATCGTTGGGACTAACATACTTTCTTACGGAAGCCAATAGGTCTATAGGAAACAATAGGGATGCCCCGGTACCCATTGCCAAAAGGGAACTCTTTTTAAGGAATTTTCTTCGATTATTGATCATGATACTTTATGTTTTATTTTGTATGAATATACAATTTATTCCAACAAAAGAGGTCGTCTAAAAACTATTTAGGCGACCTTTTATTTTTCGGTTTTTCTGA
>CAXAVP010000019.1:0-30897 GCA_963972175.1 uncultured Arenibacter sp. | reverse complement strand
TAAAAGTCCAACCCCTGTTATTTTAAACTTACACAGTTTACGGGATAGTGTCAAACGAATAGACTTCCAAGGCTCCTTGTGGATCGTTTAGTTGCGCGGTCATTTTTGCAATTTCATCTATTTTGGGGTAGATGTATTCTGTCTTCTTGAGCTTTAGAATATAATGCAGGCCCTGAAGACAATAGTGTAGGGATTTTGAAAACTGTTCTATTCTTAGGTAATAGTGGGATAAGGCGGCATTGGCCTTCATCAATAGATAGTCGCTCTTTGTTTTCTCGGCATGGTCCAAAAGTTTTAAGCCAACCTCCAGGGCTTTGTCATACTCTCCCCTTTCAGTATATATGTCGGATTTTAAGGTGGCAATGTCCCCGTATACATTCTGGAAACTTCCGGCCACTATTAAGTTTTCTATCTCCTCTGCCATTTTCATGGAAGCATCAAAATGCCCTTTTACAAACATATGGTATGCCTTATTGTATTTTGCGGAAAGTATCCCTTGGGTAAACCCTATTTTTTCTGAGAGCGCCAATGCTTGTTCGTTGTAGGTGTTGGCCGCATCATCGGATTTATAGATGTATGCGGTAAATAATTTAAGCAACACCAGGATTTTTTCGTTGCCTTCCGCTTGCTCCTTTTTTGCCAGCAGGTATTCTATGTCCAAAAATTCTTCCTTGTAATGATCCTTGACCTCAATAAGGCTACGGATAGATTTAAGATACGAGTCTATGGATTTATTTTGTCCTTCAGTAGCCTGTAATGGAATGATGGCACAGAAAAAGAAGAGTAGTAATAGTTTGGTGGTTAGCTGGTTCATGGTCTATTTTTTACTTATTAAACTGGGGAATTTTTAAGCAAAGGAAACGGGGACCTTTTTGGTGATTTTTGTAGCTAGGGGTATTTGGTACCTTAAATGTTGGTAAAGTGGTTTATATCCATAATTAAAGAAACAATTAAGTATTGATAAATTCCATAAAGGAATTATAAATATAATGGAAAAATAGCAACACCAAAGTATAAAGTCCGCAATTTATATGTGTAAGGGCTTTGTTGGTATCCGGTATAGGTTTGGATATAATAGCGTTTTTGGTGTCTTGTTAGGTGGAGTTTGTAATAAACCCCCAAAAACTAAAAAGAGCCCTGTTAAGAAAACAAGGCTCTTTTACGAGAACACTATATGAAAATGAAAAAATTACTTTTTAGCTAATTATTATGTTGTAAATGTAAAATACTGGACCTATTTTGAGAAATTATTGTTGTGAACCTTGTTGATTATGAGGTGTCGCCAATAAAATTTGTTGTTTGGGCATTAATTCTTCTTTTAAATATAAAAATATACCGAACTTTATAGCTTGAAATTTATGCAGCTATGTTTAGTAGTCCTGCTAATGTTAATGTAAAAAAGAAGATGGAAATGCAACAAACAGAAAGGTTAGACGAGTTTAAGAAATCGGTACACAATAAATTTAATATTTATAATAGTCTATTCCTTAATTTGCCGTACCGTAATATTGAAAATGTAGGAATGCTTATTCCTTTGTTGCTTCATCAGGCCGACAAGGGACTGAAGTCAGGTAAGAATCCCCAGGAAATATTGGATGCCTTTTTTCAAAATTACGCCAATATTGATTCGGAAAGGGACAGGATAGATTTTATGTTCCGGATTATACAGTATGTAGAGAGACAGGTGGTGCTGTATGACAGTGTGGAGGATGCTGCCTTTCCTAGACTACAGAAACATAGTAGTTCTTTGAGCATTCGTGACTATTTTCAGTTGGTTGACAAGAATAAGAGTTGGGATCAGATATCGGAGAAATTATCCACCTTTAGTGCTAGGATAGTTTTAACGGCCCATCCAACACAATTTTATACTCCTGCGGTACTGGATATCATCAGCAATCTTAGAAACCTTATTTTGGAGGATAAGATAAATGATATAGATATAGTATTGCAGCAATTGGGGTTAACTTCCCTGATCAATGCAAAAAAGCCAACTCCTTTGGATGAGGCCAAAAATATTATATACATTCTTAGAAATGTATATTATGACGCTGTTGGGGATCTATATACCTACATAAAGGATAATATTGGGGATGTGGAATTCAATAACCACAATATTATGAAGTTGGGGTTTTGGCCCGGTGGGGATAGGGATGGTAACCCATTTGTAACCTCAGATATTACTAAGGATGTAGCCGATGAGCTGCGTATAACCCTAATGAAGTGCTACTATCATGATGTAAAAGGGCTGCAACAAAAATTAACGTTCCGCGAGGTTCAGGATATTATTGTAAAGCTAAGGGATCGCTTGTATACCTCCATGTTCGATGCCAGTAAGGTTTTGCCTTTTGAAGATATTATTGGGCCGCTTTTGGAAACTAGGTCAATTTTAATTGAAAAGTACCACAAGTTGTATCTAAAGGATTTGGATCATATTATAGATAAGGTTAAAATCTTTAAGACACACTTTGCTACCTTGGATATTAGACAGGACCACAGTGTACACAAACAGGTGGTGCAGGCCGTACTACGGGAACAGGGTCTTATATCGGAAAGTCTCGAGGAGTTAAGTAAAGAGGAATTGGTTGATATTCTCTTGCACAAGAATATAGATCTTAGAGCGCAGAACCATGAAGAGGATATAGTTAAAGAAACCATTCAAAACATACTTCAATTGAGAGGTATTCAAGAAAAAAATGGCGAGGAAGGATGCAACCGTTATGTAATCAGTAATTCGGAAGATGTTTTCTCGGTATTATTTGTCTTTGGTCTATTTAGATGGTGTGGTTGGGATTCCGATAAAATTACTTTTGACATTATTCCTTTGTTCGAGACCATGAAAGGTATGGAAAGCTCGGAAAATACCATGAAGGAATTGTTCAATATACCAGAATATATGGCCCATTTGGAGCAACGGGATAGAAAACATACTATTATGTTGGGATTCTCTGATGGTACCAAGGACGGGGGGTATGTTAAGGCCAACTGGGAAATCTTTAAGACCAAGGAAACCCTGTCCGCTGTTTGTGAACAAGCAGATATTAAGGCTATATTCTTTGATGGTCGTGGTGGACCACCAGCACGAGGTGGAGGAAAGACCCATAGGTTCTATGCAGCCCAAACAAAGGATATTGCCAATAATGAAATTCAGCTGACCATTCAGGGGCAGACCATAACCAGCACCTATGGTACCAAGGAGCAGTTTATACATAATTGCGAACAACTGCTTACGGCCGGACTGTCCAATAATATATTTGGTAAAGAGAATGTTATTTCCAAGGAGTTCAGGCTGCTGATGGAGGAGCTTTCTGATCTGAGCTTTGCCAAATATGATGCCTTAAAGAACCATGAGCGGTTTATCCCCTATTTGGAGGATAAGAGTACCTTAAAGTACTACCAGAAAGCAAATATTGGAAGTAGACCGGGCAAAAGGGGGAAAAAGAAGAAATTGGAACTTACAGATCTTAGGGCCATTTCCTTTGTGGGTTCTTGGAGCCAGTTAAAGCAAAATGTTCCTGGTTATTTTGGAATAGGAACAGCCATCAAAACCTTAAAAGATCAGGGGAAACTGGAAAAATTGAAAGAAATGTTCAAGGAGGTGCCTTTGTTTAAGGCGCTGATGCTCAATAGTATGATGTCCTTGGCCAAATGTTATTTTGAGCTTACCAGTTATATGAAAGAGGATAAGGACTATAAGGAGTTTTGGAATATTCTTCACGAAGAGTACCTGCTTTCCAAAGAAATGTTACTGTTAATTTCCGATTCGGAAATACTAATGGAAAAAGAGTCGGTTTCACGGGAATCTGTGAAGATTAGGGAAAATATAGTACTGCCCTTATTGGTGATACAGCAATATGCTTTACAAAAAATGAGTAAGGATACCGAATTTAAGGAGCTGTATGAAAAAATAGTAATACGTTCCTTGTATGGAAATATTAATGCCAGTAGAAATTCCGCTTAATCATTTATAAACAGTAATTTTTAAGTGATCTATAAGAAACCCCAAAGTACAAACCGTGCTTTGGGGTTTCCGCTTGTATAGTATTTAGGGTACTATTGTTTGTAATTTCCTATGGTGTTTTTAAGGTGGGTTATTCTCTTGTTGGCCACAGTATTGTATTTAGTGGTAATATTTTTAGTAGAAACTTAGGGCCATTTAAAGTCTTTGTGTGTATTTTAAGAAATATTATTATGTCTATAAGATAGTTAATTATTACTTTGATTATATTAGGGGCAAGAATAGTACGGTAAAATGATCCCTTTATAAAAGTAAGCGGAAATATAATTCATCTACTAGGTACTCCCCCCTCTTCCTTTTTAACTGGAAAACCAATAGTGAGTAAAATTACTTGTATTGGATATACTATTCGGTAAACATGTATGAAAATTATGTAATTTACGGTAGTATTTGGGACTAATTGTTGTAATAAAATAAGGGGGATGCCAAAATACAATAATGTTACATTTCAAAAAGACTTTGGTCAATTGTTAAATGACGAAAGCGATTTATTTAGTTATCTGGAGCAAAATGTTCTGGATGGATTGTGGTGTTGTGATGTAAGGAACCCTGAAAAAGGTAGTATTAACAACAATTTGGCCAAGTCTTTGGGGTATGCCGAAGAAGGGGATGGTGGCATGACCGTTGATTTTTTATCACTGGTATATGGGGCCGACCGGGAAATACTACAAAATTCTTATAAGGACCATAATGGAGCTTGTGATGTAACCTATTGTGATGTAGAGCTAAGGCTGATTGCTAAAAACAACGATCCTCTATGGTTTAACCTAAAGGGGGGCTTGGTTTTGGACGAGTTGGAAGGCCCTTTGCGGATAGTAGGTGTGGCTTACAACATTCATAAATACAAATCCGTTGAGCTAGAGATAAGGAGAAGGAAAGAGCATTTTAAAAATGTAGTAAAAGGGGCCAAGATCGGAATATGGGAAGGTAATCTTATTACAGGGGAAGTTGTATGTAATGAAAGGTGGGCAGGTATGGTAGGCTATACCTTGGAGGAGTTGGTGCCTATTAATTATGAAACATTTTTGGGGCTTGTGCACCCCGAAGATGTACCTGTTGTAGAACGTTCACTACAGGAACATTTGGGTAATCAAGGTATCTATGAGGTAGAATTTAGGATGCGCCATAAAGATGGACACTGGATCTGGATGTTGAGTAGAGGTGAAATCACCCAGTATAATTCCGAAGGTCTTCCCTCTATAGTTTCAGGTATCCATTATGATATTACAAAAAGAAAAACCAACGAACTATTACTAAAAAAGTACAAAGATCTTTTTGAGCGATCTGGTGAGGCTGCAAAAATTGGCTATTGGGAATTGGATCCTTTGAATAATACCATTTTTTGGAATAAAGCAGTAAAAGAAATCCATGAAGTGCCTCAAGACTATGTTCCAACTTTGGAAAGCGGCTTGGATTTTTATTTGGAAGGGGAGGACAGGGATCGTTTTAAGGTTATTATTGATCAGGCTATCCGGAAGCCTTTGGACTTCGATGAAGAGCTACGGATCATGAGCAGAAATGGTGTAATCAAATGGGTGAGGGTTATAGGGGTTTCTGAGCATAAGCAAGGAGAGTGTGTAAGTCTCTTTGGGCTTGTACAAGATATAGACCACATAAAAAAGGTACAGCTGCAAATAAAGATTAGAGAGGAACAGTTTAGGCAAACCTTTAACCATTCTGCAATAGGGATGGCTTTGATAAACAAAGAGAATAAATTGTTGCAGGCAAATGACAGTTTGATCGAAATCTTTGGCTATAGCGAGGAAGAACTGCAGCAGTTGAACCTTGAGAACATAGCAGAACCCAATGACCTAAAGGTAAATAGAAAGCTCATTGAGGAGCTGTTTTTTGGTAAACATAAGTATATAAAGCTAGATCATAGGTTTATTCATAAGAATGGATCCTTAATTTGGGCCAATGTATGCATGTCTGCTATTAATAATGATCAAGGAGATATCATTCATTTTGTTGCACAGATTCAAGATATTACCGAGCGTAAGGAAAATGAAATGTTATTGGCTCATAATGTAGATCTTATGAATCGGATAAACGATGCCGTGAACATTGGGGTTTGGGAGCTGGATTTATCAGGGAATACGGTATATTGGAGCCCAACGATAAAAAAAATGGCGGAAGTTAAGGACGATTTTGTGCCCACTCTGGAGGAGGTTTACTCCTTTTTTGCATCTAGTCAACATCGGGAAACATTTATTGAGGCCATGGAACATGCCATGGTCAAAGGAGAGGGATTTGATCTTGAATTACAGGTTGTTACCTCCGTTACAAATAAGGTGTTTTGGTCCAGGACTATTGGAATTCCCGTTATGGAAGATGGTAAGTGCGCTAAATTGTACGGTTTTTTTCAAGACATTGATGAAAAGACGAGGGCTACAAAGGAATTGGCTATAAAAGAAGAGGAGTTTAGACGGTCTTTTAAACATGCCGCAATTGGAATGCTCGTAATAGACCTTGACGGTAAATTGAAAAAAGCCAATCCCAGGATTTGCGATATTTTGGGTTATGATGAAAAGGAGCTTCTAAAAAAATCAATTATAGATTTGGCACATCCTACCGATACCCATAAGGTTCGCCAGATGTTGCTGGAAATTCAAAGTGGTGCAAAAGGAGTGTTCAAGATGGAAAAGCGTTGTGCACATAAGTCAGGGAACTTTGTATGGGTAAATGCGGGTATAGCAGCTGTTCGGAATGACGCCGGTGTTTATACCCATCTGGTGGCTCAGGTGCAGGATATTTCCGATAAAAAACAACTGACGGAGAATCTTACCGAACACAATAACCGATTGATTAATTTCGCACATATAGTATCCCATAACCTAAGGTCCCATACCAGTAATATTAGTATGTTGCTGGATTTGGCGTTACAAGATGATCCCAGCTTAATTGAAAATGATTATTACAGAAATGTAAAAGCTGTTTCGGATAATATGAACGAAACAATTTTTCAACTAAATGAAATTGTGGAAATTAACTCCAAGGTGAGCTCTACCTTAACTTCCCAAAACCTATTGGTAAACGTTGAAAAGGCATTGAATACAGTTCAATCTATGGTCAAGAAAACCAATGCAAAAGTTGAAGTGGATATAGATCCGAATATTAATGTAATGGCCGTACATGCCTATTTGGAGAGTATTATTCTGAATCTGATTACCAATGCTATAAAGTATAGGTCGCCGGATCGCAATTTGGAAATAAAGGTTGTAGGCGGATTAAAAGGTGGTTTTGCTTATTTACGTATTGAAGATAATGGCCTGGGAATAGATTTGGACAGGCATGGCTCTAAGGTTTTTGGGATGTACAAAACATTTCACAGTCATCCGGAAGCAAGGGGAATTGGGCTTTTTATTAGTAAGAATCAGATTGAAGCCATGGGCGGCAGTATAGAGGTGGAAAGCAAACTGAACAAAGGCACTATCTTTACTACTTACTTTTTGATTGCAAAAAAAGTTTAATGTGATATAAAAAAATGTCTTTTAAGGAAATGGGGACATAAAATATTACATACAGACAAATGTGTATTGGTAAAATCTTTGCGGTTCAATTATCTTAGATGAGTAAATAATGAAATTGCTAAAGGTTTTGTTTTGGCAAGAAGTGTAGAACCTATTTATTTATATGAAAATCAATACCGCCTTTATTATAGATGACGACCCTATTTTTGTTTTTGGTTCAAAAGTACTCCTGAAAAAAAATGGTTTCGCATCCAATATTGTCGTTTTCCAAAATGGAAAGGAGGCTCTGGAAACAATTGAAAAGCTATTGGATTCCGGGGACGCACTGCCCGAAGTTCTTTTTTTGGATTTGAACATGCCTATAATGGATGGCTGGGAATTCTTGGAAACCTTTGGTAAGCTGTCCGGGGTAGGGGGTGTACATCTATACATATTAAGTTCTTCTATAGATTCCAGGGATATGGAGCGGGCCAAACACTACGATAGTGTCACCGATTTTATCGCAAAACCATTGACCGATGGCAGAATAAGTGAGTTGTTGAACAGTATAGAAGTATAATTTTATTTTGTTGGTAAAATGAGCACAACAGTTGTTTTAGTGCTCTGTATCTGGGAAAGTTTATATGCAGTTGGCAGGGTTTTTACTTCCATATGCTGTTGGGGTACAGCTAGGGTGATGGATGTTAAAATCGTAGGATTGTTCTGGAAATCAAGCAGTATTATGTCAAATTTATTGTAAACCATTAGTATTTTTGGAAGCACTGCGTTATTTTAGTGCCTGCAAAAAAATTAAGTCCATTATTGGTGCATTTTATTATTTTGAGTAGGCCATCCAAGAGTTGAGGGGCCGGTTATATGCTGAGGGCTAATTGGAGATTAGATGTGCTAAATTTTTAAATTCATGAGATTACTTTTAAGTATTGTTCTACTGTTGTTCATTGCATCCTGTAAAACTTCCTATGATGAGCCCGAAATTTCTCTTGACGATTATACCTTGGAGGAGGGCTTCTCTTTGGATGTTGTAGCCTCCGAACCACTCCTTACCGCTCCTGTGGCAATCGATTTTGACTCCAAAGGACGTATTTGGGCCGCAGAAATGACCGGGTTTATGGTTAATTTGGAAGGGGATGATGAGGATTTGCCCAGTGGATCCATCAAGATACTGGAGGACCTGGACCAAGATGGAGTAATGGATCATGCCAAAATATTCCTGGATAGTTTGGTTATGCCAAGGGCCTTGGCATTGGTATACGGCGGCCTGCTATATGCGGAATCACCCAATCTTTGGTTTGTAGAAATTAAGGATGATAAGCCCGTAAACCGGGTGTTGGTAGATTCTTTGTATGCCGTGGTAGGAAATCCGGAACATCAGCCCAATGGTTTAATGATGAATGTGGACAATTGGATTTACAATGCCAAGTCCAATTACAGATATCAGCGAAAAAACGGAGTTTGGAAAAAAGAACCTACTACCGAAAGGGGGCAATGGGGTATTTCGCATGATAATTTTGGGCGACTATACTACAATAATAATTCCACCCAATTGCTGGGAGATCACGTACTGCCCAATAGGCTTACCCGTAATAAGTTTTTTGTGCCCAAGGTGGGAGTGGATGAAAGGTTGACCAAGGATCAGCGAGTCTATCCCTTGCACCCGGCATCGGTAAACAGGGGGTATGAAAAAGGGGTCTTGGACCAAGATAGCTTGCTGGTCAACGTTACAGCGGCCTGTGGCCCTCTGGTATATAGGGGCGGAATGTTTCCTGAGGGTTATGACCAGAATGTTTTTGTATGCGTCCCGGAAATTAACGCCATTAAAAGGAACATACTCTCTTTTGAAGCAGATAGGGTAGTGGCCAAGCAGGCTTGGGAAGGAAAGGAGTTTTTGGCCTCCACGGACGAAGGCTTTAGGCCGGTAAACCTTTCAAACGGTCCAGATGGCAATATGTATGTTGTGGATATGCACCGAGGTGTAATTCAGCATTACGCATTTTTAAGTCCTTATCTAAAAAAGATATCGGCCCAGAAAAAATTGGATACTATTCAGAATTACGGTAGGATACTAAAGATTAGTCCTAAGGGCCAAACCACAAAATCTATTCCTGATCTGGAGTCTTTTTCAACATCCCAATTGGTAGCTTCTCTAAAGGATACCAATGGTTGGATTCGGGATCGTGCCCAACAAATTTTGATTCACAATAAGGATGAGGAGGCCTTGCCCAAATTAAAGAATATACTTGGGAAAAATGACAGTCCCTTGTCCCAAATACATGCGTTGTATGTACTTGAAGGGCTAGATGCGCTGGATTTTGATCTTTTGGGAAATATGGTTAAAAACGGTAGGCCCAATGTGGCTTCACATGCCCTTGTTCTAATGGAAGGTTTTACATCGGCCCAAAATGTGTCCAAGGCAGAGCAGGTCTTTAAAGCGGCCATGGATAGGAATGAGCCTATGTTGGATCTTTATTTGTCAAGCACCTTGGGGGTATGGGCCCAGTATGACCAGGGTTTGTTCTTTCCCGTTATATATGAGTTGTCCCAAAAATACAGTGATAAAAAAATATATCAGGAGGCTATAGTGAGTGGCGCCCAGAAGGTAATGCCATCACTGCAAGCCGGTATGGACAAACTGGCTAATTTACAGGATTCCGATCTAGATGATTTATTGGCGGAGACCATGTCCCGTCAAGAAAACGATAAACCAAATTATATTTATTCCACTAGAATTGCAAGGGCCGATTCCAGAACTAATGGGGCTGTTCTTTTTCGTCAGATCTGTGCCTCATGCCATTCTTCCAGTGGGGAAGGCATCAACGGATTGGCACCACCATTGGTGGGGTCCGAGTACATATCTACCCACTTGGAACAGTTAGGATTAATCATCCTCCACGGACTAAAAGGCCCCCTACTCATTAATGGTGAAGTCTATGATAAAAACCATCAAATGCCCGGGTTAATGTATAATACAGAAATTACGGACAAGGATATATCGGATATTATTTCTTATGTTACCAACGCTTTTTCCGTGAAGCCCAAAGGACTGAAGCCCGAAAAAATCAAGGAACTTAGGGATGTTAAACCTAAGGGAGGCATAGGGTATACAGAAGAAGAATTGTACGAATCCATAGGGAAATAGCCATATGAAATGGCCTGGTCCCTAATAATCAATACCTAAATAATAAAAATCAAACCCGGTAGAAAGATGAAGACTTTTATAAATGAAGATTTCTTGTTGCAGAGTGAATTTTCTAAAATTTTATATCATAATTATTCCAAAAACTTACCAATCATAGATTATCACAATCACCTGCCTCCAGAGGAGATTGACGGAAATCGGGTTTTTGAAAATATTAGTCAAGTATGGCTGGCCGGGGACCATTACAAATGGAGGGCTATGCGGGCCTTGGGTGTAAATGAAAAGTATATTACCGGGAATGCATCGGACAAGGAGAAGTTCTTAAAGTGGGCAGAAACCGTGCCTTATACCGTAAGAAATCCGCTCTACCATTGGACGCATCTGGAGTTACAGCGCTATTTTGGTATTCAAGAGCTTTTGGGGCCGGACAATGCAGAGGAAATTTATGAAAGGACAACGGCAATGCTTCAAGAGAAATCGCATAGTACCAAAGGGTTGTTGCAGCAACAGAATGTAGAATCGTTATGTACCACCGATCAGCCAACAGATTCCCTGGACTTTCACGCAAGTATTAAGGCAAAGGGTAGCGCTCCAAGGGTTTTTCCAACCTTTAGGCCAGATAAGGCATTTGCCATAGAACTAGGGGCTTCCTATGTTTCCTATTTGGAAGAATTAGGGAATGCTGCTAAGCTAAGTATAGAAAGTTATGACGATCTTTTGTCGGCTTTGGAAAACAGAATGGATTTTTTTCATGAACAGGGGTGTAGATTGGCAGACCATGGCTTGGAACAACTGTATTATTTCAAGGAAGGGACCTATGTTGCAGCGGAGCTGTTTAAAAAGGTGAGGGATGGCAAGGCACTCTCTCAGGAGGAAGTTCAATATTTTAAATCCCAGGTCTTGATATTTTTGGGAAGGTCATACCATAAAAGAGACTGGGTACAGCAGTTTCATATTGGGGCCATCCGTGATAACAACAAAAGGTTATTGTCTGTATTGGGGCCAGATACCGGATTTGATTCCATTGGGGATTTTTCCCAGGCAAGGGCATTGAGTGGATTTTTAAACGAATTGGACGGTACAGATCAATTGGCCAAGACTATAATTTACAACCTTAACCCTGCAGACAATGAAGTTATTGCTACCATGGTAGGTAATTTTAATGATGGCAGTGTAAAGGGGAAAGTACAGTTTGGTTCCGGATGGTGGTTTTTAGATCAAAAAGACGGTATGGAAAAGCAAATGAATGCACTTTCCAATATGGGGCTTTTAAGTTGCTTTGTTGGGATGTTGACCGATTCCCGAAGCTTCTTGTCCTTTCCAAGACATGAATATTTTAGGAGGATTTTATGTAATCTTATAGGTAATGACGTGGTTAACGGAGAGTTGCCCGCCGATGAAAAATGGTTGGGTAAGATAGTAGCCGATATTTCCTATTACAATGCCAAAAACTACTTCGATTTTAATAAATAATTTATAGGCTTTTAAGTCGGCCTTAGGGATATGGAAACATAAAAAAATGCGCACTCAAAAAAGGGTGCGCATTTTTTTGTGTCTTAAAGTAATCCGTGTATCAAGGCTTTCCAATGGGGCTATCATCACATTTTAAATCCCCTACAACGTATTGCATACCATCCAAAAAGAACTGTAATAATGCTGCCTGGTCCATACTTTGGGCATTGTGGGAGGGGGAGCTATAAAACACCCGCCCTTTGCCGTGCCTTTTTATCCAGGATACATAGATGGTGTTTTGGTATACTTCTTTGCGCAAGCCCTCTAATTTGTCCGCCTCTATATACAGTAAGGGTCTAAAATTGTAATCAAAATAGGCGTTTTTAAAGAAATAGGGTTCATCTACATGTGTATAACCATTTCCGTTAAAAGCTTGTACCATGGGATGGTCCTTGTCAACTTCCTTTAGGTGCATTTTTTGTTGCTTAGGGTGGTAGTCAAAACTACCTCCTGTCATTTTACTGAAATTGGTAGAGTTGTTTTGTACCGTAATGGCTCCGTGGAGGATCATTAATCCCCCGCCCTTGGCCACATAGTTCATGAGGTTATTCTCGTATTCGGCGGCAAGCTTGCTTATAACCTCATCACTGAGGTTGGAGTTCTTTTGTAATAAGTCCCAAAAGAGGTCCCTTTTGGGGCCGGCCGGATTGGAGTTGTTTAGGATAACGGCATCATATTTCTTTAGGTTTTTCTTGCTAAAACTGTCTACATCATAGGCTATGGTAACCTCAAATGCCCCAGTTTTTTCGCCCAAGATCTTTAGCATTTCCGCATTGTGTGGAATGGTCCAATGGTAAAATCCAGTATGTTGGGAAAATACCATAATTTTTTTGGAGTCTGCTTGGACCCTTGTGGTGGAGGGGGCCAAAGCTTCTATTTTGGCAAGCCATTTATCGTTAACATCAAACTGCTCTATGTTTTGTGCGAGGATAGAACCTGCAAAAAGGAGGGTTAGACTGGTAAAAAGGATTTTTTTCATGTATTGTTTATATTTAAATATGTGAAGATTCTCTAATAATTAATTTATGTCTCAAGGTAATGGAATTGGCAGGCTGCAAGTCTATACTTCCGTTCAATTGACTAATTACACTTTGTCCGGCCAACACACCCATTTCGTAACCAGGGTAGTTAATGGTACTTAAGGAGGGTGTTACCAGTTCGGAAATAGGGTCGTTGTTAAACCCTATTATTTTAATGTCTTCGGGTATTTTAAAGTGATCTTTTTTTAAAGCCTTAATGCAATGGGCCGCAAAGGTATCACTGGCCACAAAGAGTCCATCTACAGCTTGTTTTTGATTTTTTATATAATCTATTACTTTGGGTACATCATTGGGATCCAGTTTGGTCTCCAAACAATGTGATTTTTTAAATTTTATCTGATGTTTGGCAAGGGCCTCTTTAAAACCCATTAGTCGTTCGGAATATACATTTCTTTTTAAGTTGCCACTAACGTATAGTAAGTTTTTGCACCCCTGTTCCAAAAGGTGTTCGGTAGCCTCAAAACCAGCCTGCTTGTTGTTGATAATTATGGTGGAGCAATTGGGGAGGTTGTGTACCCTGTCTAAAAAGATAAGAGGTATGTTGTGTCTAATGTAATAGGCAAAGTGATCAAAGTCGTTGGTGTCGTAGGCCAAAGACACAAGCAATGCATCCACCCCACTATCATATAGGGTCTTTGCGTTTATCTTTTCTTTTTCCATCATTTCCAAAGACTGACTAATTATGAGGTTGTACCCGGCCTCATTTACGGTCTTTTCTATACCTGCCAAAACATCCGACATAAAGATTGAGTTTAGTTTGGGAACTATAACGCCTATGGTGTTCGACTTTTGAGTACTGAGGTTTACGGCAAATTTATTGGTCTGGTAGCCCAGTTCGTTGGCCTTGGCAATGACTCTTTGCTTGGTTTTGTCACTAATGGATCGATGGTTGTTTAGACTACGGCTTACAGTGCCTGCCGAAACCCCTAGCGCTTTGGCCAAATCGTAGATTGTTATCTTTTTGTCCATCTTCCTGCTTGTAATTGCTTATGCAATAATACGCAATAAATCGGTTTGTTTAGTAATTTATTGTTTACACCTGTACAAAAAATACATTATTCGTAATATATGAGGGCTAGTGTTGTGTAAATAGTATGCAATCGGTGTTTTGTGTGATATTTTTTAATGCAATCGGTTGCGTAATAAAATGCAATTATTTAGATTTGGGGAAATTAATGGTAGAAAATATCCTTGCCAAAGGTGGTTACTTTGCCCATATAGGCCCGGTAGCTAAGCTGTGAAGCGCAACAGTTGCAGCAGTTTATATGTGCTGGAGGTGATATTTTCTATGGAATAACTAACCAAACCAAATAGTATGAAACAAAAACAATTGAAGTGGGTTTTTAAAAAGAAAAAGCCATTGAGGTCAAAGAAGGTGGTGCATGCACTAATGAGTACACTGCTGTTCTCATCAGTACAGGCCAATTTTGAAAACTTTAAGGATAAGGTGGATACCGTTGGAGCTCTGGTGGTGCCACAACAGCAAATAAGTGGTACCGTGTTGGATGGCAGTGGAGTGCCCGTTCCGGGAGTCAATATTTTGGTGGTCGGTACCTTCCAGGGGACCCAGACTGATTTTGACGGTAATTACAGTATTGTTGCAAACAAGGGAGACGTTGTGGAGTTTTCTTTTATTGGTATGAAGACGGTAAGGGTAACCGTAGCAAATGACCCAATAATAAATGTTGAAATGTTGGAAGATGCCTCTGCGTTGGATGAAGTGGTGGTTGTGGGTTATGGGACTACAAAAAAATCGGATTTAACCGGTGCTGTTAGTCAAATTTCTTCTAAAGAATTGGAGATAGAGAAGCCCAATGATGTTTCTGATATGCTTCGTGGTAATATTGCGGGACTATCCGTTGGATTCAGTACCTCGGCAAAGGGAACCAGTGGATTTCAGGTAAGGGGAAATACCACGCTAACTGCAGGTAGTAGTCCGTTGATAGTCTTGGATGGGACCATATATAACGGTGATATATCCGACATAAACCCTATCGATATTGAGTCGGTCAGTGTGCTAAAAGACGCCAGTTCCGCTGCAGTTTTTGGGGCCAGGGCGGCCAATGGGGTTATCACCATTACCACCAAAAAAGGGAGTGGGGGCAAGCCATCCATAAATTTTAGTTCCAATATTGGATTTACCTCATTGAGTAAAGATCAGCCTGTTTATGGGCCGGATGGCTTTGTGAACTGGAGAAAGGATGTTGCGCAAAGTACCAATGTAGGCTTTTCCCCTGAGGAATATTCAGATCCTAGGAACTTAACGGCTGTATCAGTGGAAGATTGGTTGGCGTATGACGGTTCGTCCGGGGACCCTGTAGAGGTTTGGTTGAGAAGGTTGAATTTACAGCCCATTGAGATTCAGAATTACATGGCAGGTAAGTCTATAGATTGGTATGATCTAACGTATCAGACCGGTGTTAGGCAGGATTATAATTTAAGCCTTTCCGGTAGTTCGGACGCTCTAAAATACTATTGGTCCATTGGCTCAACAGAAAATGAAGGGGTCGTAATAGGGGATGAGTTTACTACGATAAGGAGTAGATTGAATCTTGAGGCTGATGTTGCCGATTTTATTACCGTAGGACTCAATACCCAATTTGCGGAAAGGGATGAAGGTTCTGTTCCCGTAGAGCAAAGGATTACGCAGAATTCCCCATGGGGCTCTTTTTATGAGGAAGATGGAACAACTCTTAGGTTAAGTCCACAGGATGATTCCGGAGCAGGGGCCAGAAATCCGTATCTGCCTATGGAATTTACAGATCGCATGGTGAAGTATAATACCTTGAATGCCAATCTATATGCCAATGTAAAGTTGCCCTTGGGTATTACCTATAGGGTGAATTTTACAAATAGGTATACCTTCCTTGATAGTTTTAATCACCGTTCCAGTGACCATCCGGAATGGCAATCTTTTGGGGGTGACGCCAGTAGGAGGAATTTCAAATCATACGAGTGGCAATTGGATAATATATTTAAGTACAGTACCACCATTGAGGACGACCATGACTTGGATCTAACCTTATTGATCAATGCCGAAAAATATCAATCATGGGATAATTCCATGACCAATAAAGGTTTCGATCCAAATGATAATCTAGGGTATCACAATATGGCGGCAGGGATATTGCCCGAAATTTCCAGTAGCGATCAATACAGCACCGGTGATGCCTTGATGGGAAGGATTAATTATTCCTATAAGGATAAATATTTGTTAACCTCTTCAATTCGTCGCGATGGCTATTCGGCTTTTGGGGTCAATAATCCAAGGGCCACTTTTCCGTCCTTTGCCCTAGGGTGGATACTTACCGAAGAGAGTTTCCTGAACGATGTAAGCTGGTTAAATTTCTTGAAACTTAGGTATTCCAAAGGTGAAAATGGGAATAGGGATATTGGGCGCTATGCAGCACTTTCGGATCTAAATACGGGAAAATACCAACTAGTGGACAATGCCAACAATGTTTATATTGTTTCCCAGCTATATGTTAACACTATGTCTAACCCTAACCTAAAATGGGAGCGGACAGTTGCCAATAACGTTGGATTGGACTTTGGCTTTTTAAACAATAAGATCTCTGGGTCGGTGGAATTTTACAAAGCGGTTACCAAGGATTTATTGGTTAGTAGGTCCTTGCCCGATATTATTGGTTTTAATAGTATTCTGGACAATCTTGGTGAAGTGGAGAACAAAGGATTTGAGTTTACCTTGAATACCAAAAATATTAATACCCACCATTTTAAATGGAATACCTCATTCAACTTTTCCTTGAATAGGAACAAAATATTGCATTTGTATGGGGATATGCAAGATGTTCTGGATGATGAAGGCAATGTTATAGGTCAGCGAGAAGCCGATGATATTTCCAATGGATGGTTCATAGGGCAGTCTACCGACCGCTATTTTGGATTAAAGACAGATGGCGTTTATACTACGGATGAAGCTGATGAAGCGGCGGTCTATGGGGTTCAGCCAGGTGATTTTAGGGTTGTGGACGTTAATAATGATAACTTGTACACCAATGAGGACAAGCAATTCCTAGGGTATTCCTCCCCAAGGTTTAGATGGACCCTGAGGAATCAGTTTGAGCTATTCCAAAATTGGGATTTTTCATTTATGATGTACTCCTATTGGGGGCATGAGGGCACTTTTAATCAGGCCAAGAACCAAGGTTTTGGAGATAGGACAAGCTCCTACGTTCTGCCGTATTGGACAGTGGATAACCAAATTGATAATGCGGCTAGGTTGTTTTCTAGCAATGGATCGGCAAGCTATAATGTATATGTGGACAAATCCTTCATTAGACTTCAAAATGTTTCTCTGGGGTATACCCTACCAAAGAGTCTAACGGAAAAGTTTAAGATATCTTCATTAAGATTGTCAGGAAATATCAAGAATGCTGCTGTGTGGACCAAAGAATGGGATTTTTGGGATCCGGAAAATAGCGGGCCCACTCCCAGAACGGTTACTCTTGGCCTAAATATTACATTGTAGAAATTTTAATTTATAACATTGGAATTATGAAATTACATAAAAATAAAACCCACTATATGATCGCGGCATTGTTCGCCGTTATGGGGCTGTCTAGTTGTTCAGAAGACTTTTTGGAACCCAATCCCCTTTCCTTTTATGCCCCGGAAAATACCTTTATAGATGAAGATGGGATGCGCGCCGCAAATATTACCAACCTTAGAAATATGAGGTATGAATGGTATGGGGACGGTGCGCCAATAATTACCCAGAATATTTTTTCCGAAGTTGCCGTGGAAGGAACAACGGATAAGTCGGGCCCTGCGCAAGACCTCAATCTATTGATTCTTCCCGATAAAAACCTAAACAGTGTAAACACCAATAGGATTGGTTGGTATTGGTATGAAGGCTTTAAAGGGATTAAATATGCCAATACGGTGATCACAAGAATAGATGATGCTACTTATCCTTCAGAAGCGGTAAGGAATGAAATATTGGGAACGGCTTATTTTCACCGTGCCTACAGGTATTATAATCTAACCCAATGTTTTGGTGATGTGCCTTTTATTCCTGGGGAGGCTACACAGCCTAAATTGGATTTTTATAGCAATACCAGAGAGAGTATTTTACAAGAGCTAAAAAGTAACCTGGAGTTTGCTGCTCAATGGGTTCCGGATGTAATGGACAAGGGCGAGGTTAATAAAGGGGCCGTAAATCATTTGTTGACGAAGGTAAATCTGGCCTTGGGCAATTTTGATGATGCCATTGCATCTGCCTCGGCTGTTATTGATGGGGGAGTACACAAATTAATGACCGATCGTTTTGGTGTTGACGTAAATGATACTTCCAAAAATGTGATTTGGGACCTGCATCAGGCAGAAAATAAAAGTTTGCCAGCCAATACCGAAGCCCTTTTATTGGTGATAGATCGTTTGGATGTTGAAGGTGATCTCCCTGGGGGTACCAGCGTTCAAAGAAATGCCGTTCCGCTGTGGTGGTCTGGTTTTAATACGCCAGCGGGTAACCGGGGTACCTTTGATGATCCCAATGATTCCTTTGGATTAATACAGAAATATGGTAGGGGTATTGGTAGGTGTAGAGGTACCTCTTATAGTACCAAGCATATTTGGAAAGATGAAAACGATTTAAGACATGCCCCCGGAAACTGGATAGACATGGAGGATATTGTTTATAACAATGCCGCTTTGGTGGGACAGGGAGATCCCTATTATGGGAAGAACTTGCAGTTGTATACGGATGATGGCTTAAATATTCTGTGCAACGACACCATCAGAAATTACTATGGATGGCCACAGTACAAGTTTGCCATAGATGATCCAGAGCGACTAAAGCCACAGGGAGGTCATTCGGACTGGTATGTGTACCGTGTGGCTGAGACCTATCTTTTACGAGCCGAAGCTTATTTTTGGAAAGGACAAACAGCTATGGCGGCAGACGATATCAACGCGGTAAGGAATAGGGCTGGTGCCGGGGATGTAACCGAAGTGAATATTGCTACAATCCTGGATGAAAGGGCAAGGGAACTTTATTATGAGGAGCCAAGAAAAGCGGAATTAAACCGAATCTCCTTCCTTTTTGCCAAAACTGGAAAGGCCGCATATAATGGGAAGGTGTACAGCATGGATAACTTTAGTCAGGATAATTTCTTTTATGATAGGATAATGGAAACGACGGATTTTTACAATAAAAATGCCTTTACCAGACATGGCGATGAATACACCATGAGTCCACATCATGTTTTATGGCCTATACCCCAAGGAGCTATCGATTCCAATACCGGGGGAGTAATAAACCAGAATGAAGGCTATCCAGGTGCAGAAAACAATCAGCCGCCCCTGACCAACATACCTGAAATTTTTTAGCGAACCCAATCAACGATTTTGTAAATTCCACTCTTTCAATCTAATTAAATGAAATATATATTCTTATTCGGTGTTTTGGTGTCCTTGATGTTTTCTTGCAAGGAAGCGGAATCCTATAGTTTGGTAATAGAGGGGAAGACTGCTGTTTTACAAGCTGCTCCGGTTTCCTTCAACTTGGAAACTATTGGGCTGGACAAAATAGAGGACCTCAGTGAATTTGTCCTAACCAATCAAGGGGAGGCAATTCCATTTCAAGTAGATCATGACAAAAAAGTGCTCTGTTTTGTTCATATGCCGCAGCGTACGGTCAACTACACGCTTAAGAGGGTAGTAGTCAATACGCAGGCGGATAGGGGAGTTTCAGTCATCCAAAACAACGGGGACCTGCACTTGTCCCTAGGCGATGTTCCCGTGCTTACTTACAGGTATGGAATGAGCTATCCTCCAAAGGGTGTGGATTCTATTTTTCGTAAATCTGGTTATATTCATCCCCTGCTTTCTCCATCCGGTGATACCCTGACCCGTATTCAACCTCCAGATCATTACCATCATTATGGGATATGGGGGCCATGGACCCATACCAGGATAGAAGGGGAACGGGTCGACTTCTGGAATTTGGTGGAGCAACAAGGAACCGTACTGTTCAATAAGTTTAACAATACCTATTCCGGGGGTGTATACGGAGGTTTCAGTGCCCATCAGGAGCATATCAACTTAAAAGCATCCGAAGGGAGACAAATAGCTTTGAATGAAGATTTGGAGGTAAAGCTTTGGGACCTGGGGCGTTCAGATAGGTATATGATAGATTATGTCAGTACGTTTAATACTCCCTTGGATTCAGGAATACTGTTTGAAGCTTATCGGTATGGGGGTGGACTTGGGATGCGTTTTACAGAACGCTGGCATAAGGGCAATTGCTCCGTGCTCACCTCAGAAGGCAATGACCGACTCTCAGCAGATGGTACCAATGCACGTTGGTGTATGGTAACAGGAGAGGCGTCAACGGGAGAGGGCACTAACGGGATATTGTTCCTTAGTTACCCTGAAAATAGAGCCCACCCAGAACCTATGCGTATTTGGCCCATTGATGCCAATGGAGGTAGAGGGGATATGTTTTTCGAATTTTGCCCTATTCGCCATCAAGAATGGAATATTGAACCAAATAAAGATTACCGCCTAAAATACCGTATGGTGGTTTTTGAAGGGGAGCTTTCTCCAGAGGAAGCGGAGGGGTATTGGCAGGCATATGCAGATGCTCCCATAGTATCAAAAAAATAAAATTTAATATATATTTACAAAAACTGAAACATGAAAAGAAGAAAGTTTATTAATAATTCCTTGATGACTACGGCGGCAGTTGTTGGATTTCCAACCATTGTTCCTGCCAGTGTTTTTGGGAAAAACGCACCTAGCAATAAAATAAATATCGGACAAATTGGTTGTGGACGTATTGCGAGGTCGCACGATATTCACGATACCATTCGCTTTGATCAGACCCGTTACGTAGGGGTCTGTGACGTGGATGCCAACCGGGCAGCAGATGCCAAGGTCTTGGTAGATAAATACTACCAGCAGAAAACGGGAAAGAGCAACTATATGGATACCAAGGTCTATGGTGACTACCGTGAAATGTTGATGAATAAGGATATAGATGCCGTAGTGATCAGTACCCCGGATCACTGGCACTCACAACCCGCTATGGAAGCGGCCCTGGCAGGGAAGGATATCTACCTGCAGAAGCCTACCTCCCTTACGGTTAGGGAAGGACAGCAGTTGCGTGAGGCCGTTCAGAAAACGGGCGCCATCCTACAGGTGGGTACCCAGCAAAGGGCCATGCCACAATTTAGAATCGCAGCAGAATTGGTAAGGAATGGAAGGATTGGTAAAATACATACCGTAAAAATTGGTCTTCCAGGAGATCCTGCAGGGCCGGAAGCGGCTCCAATGCCAGTGCCAAGTAACCTTAATTTTGACATGTGGCTGGGGTCTACCCCAGATGTGCCCTATACCGAAATAGGGGTGCACCCACAACAAGGTTATAGCCGTCCAGGCTGGCTTCGCTTAAGGAGCTATGGAGCGGGTATGATTACTGGTTGGGGACAGCATCACTACGATTCCGCTGCCTGGGGTATGGATACCGAACTAACAGGCCCTACTTCCGTGGAAGCCTTGGCCGAATTCCCAAAATCGGGCTTGTGGAACGTGCATGGGGACTTCTTTGTAAAACATGAATATGACAATGGTATAACCGTTTATACCAGCGGTGGCTATCCCAATGGTATAAAATATATAGGGGAAGATGGGTGGATTTTTGTATCCCGTGGTGCCTATACGGCTTCAGCCTCCGATCCGGTAGATAAAGAGAAGAGCAGCAAAGCCCTAAACGCCACCGACCCAAAGATTTTGGAATCGGTTATTGGAGAGAACGAAATCCATTTGGAAAAAATAGATGATCAACACGGTAACTGGTTAGATTGTATAAAAACAAGAAAGGCACCAATATCGCCTATAGAAAAAGGGCACAAAGCCTGTGTAACCTGTCTGATCAGTGACATAGCCATGCAGTTTGACAGGAAATTGGAATGGGACAATGACAAGGAGATGTTTGTCAATGATGACGAAGCCAACGCAATGTTGCACCGGGAGCAGCGAAAGCCTTATGGGACCGACTATGTGAAGGCCTAAGCAAAAATTGATATATTTACCGTAAAGAATTCCCTTTCTCTGGTTGGTGCTAGCCTCCATTATCAAAGAAAGGGAATATTCTCTTATTAAAATACAGCCTATGAAATATAGTATGTGGACCCTCTTGATGGTTTTGTGTCTTGGATGTGGTCAAAAAAAAGAAAATGTTAAAACAACCGATGGAAATACTACCAATATGGTGAAACTGATGACCTTGGACCCAGGGCATTTTCATGCTGCCTTGGTACAGAAAACTATGTATAATGGGGTAGATTCCACTATCTATGTTTTTGCACCCCAAGGTCCGGAAGTACAGGATTTTTTAAGTAAGATCAAATCCTATAACTCCCGGTCCGAAGACCCTACCCATTGGAAAGTAAACCCTTATTTTGGCGATGATTATTTGGAGAAAATGATTGCCGAAAAGCCAGGTAACGTAATGGTGGTGGCTGGAAAGAATTCCAAAAAGATAGACTATATCTTGGCAGCGGTGAAGGCCGGACTTAATGTATATGCAGACAAACCACTGGTGATTAATCCGGAAGGCTTCCAAAAATTGGAAGAGGCCTTTAAGATTGCTGAGGAAAAAGGTGTAATGATCTATGATATTATGACCGAACGCTTTGAGGTGACCACGGCCATGCAAAAGCAATTCTCCATGCTTCCCAATGTTTTTGGGGAATTGGAAGATGGCAGTAAGGAGAACCCGGCCATAAGCAAGGAAAGTGTTCATCACTTTTTTAAGTACGTTTCGGGTCAGCCCTTGGTTAGACCGGCATGGTTCTTTGATGTAAACGAAGAGGGAGAGGGAATTGTAGATGTAACTACCCATTTGGTAGATTTGGTGCAATGGGAACTTTTTCCAGATCAAATTATCAATAGAACGGATATAGAGATGGTAGCAGCAAAGCGCTGGCCAACAATACTGAACTTGGAGGAATTTAGCAAAGTTACCGGTCTGGACAGTTTCCCTGACTACCTTAAAAAGGATATTGAGGACAATAAGCTAAAAGTATACTGCAACGGGGAAATGGTATATAAGATTAAAGGAAAATATGCCAAAGTATCCGTCATCTGGAACTACCAGGCTCCGGAAGGTACAGGTGATACCCACTATAGTATTATGAGGGGAACCAAAAGCGACTTGGTCATTAAACAAGGTAAGGAGGAGAACTATAAGCCAACGCTTTATATAGAGAACAAAGGCACTGATAATTTTGATACAGTTCTTGAGGATGTGATCCAAACTACTATAAATTCAAAGTATCCCGGTACTACTGCTGAAAAAGTGGGCGATAAAGTTTGGAGAATAAATATTCCGGATCAATTTAAAATAGGTCACGAGGCACATTTTGCCCAAGTAACCCAGAATTACTTGAAATACTTGGAAGAGGGCAAATTGCCCAATTGGGAGGTGCCCAATATGCTTGCTAAATATTATACCACCATTGAGGGCTATAAAATGGCCAAGGAAATGGAGTAATGGCTTAACGTAGAGCCTGGTATGAAAATATTAAGGCTACCGCCTTATTGCAATCGATTGTAACTTCTAACCTAGGGTTAATTGGGTTATTGATACGTATTGTTATTTCCTTATATTATATTTGGATTTTGTGGAATTATTGTAATAAAACTAAAATAGATGAGTCAACTTTTTTCAATTGAAAATAAACTATATGCCCTATCGGGCGCAACAGGTACCCTAGGGGGGTCTATAGCCAAATATCTTGTGGAAAATGGGGCCAACGTACTATTGTTGGGAAGGTCATTGGATAAATTGGAGGCTAAGTGCAAGGAGCTAAACAACATTCGAGCCAATAGTGCTAGCTTGTTTGTTCTGGATGTTATGGACCAAAAGCAACTGAAAGAATTAAAGGATTCCATTACCTCCAAGTATAAAAAACTGGACGGACTAATCAATTTGGCCGGGGGTAATATTCCCGGGGCAACCTTGAAACCAGATCAGACCATTTATGATATAGAACTGGGCGATACACAAAAAGTGGTAGATATCAATCTGTTCGGTACCGTAGTGCCAACTATTATTCTTAGTGAGATCATGGCCAAACAGGGCTATGGTTCCATAATCAATATTTCGTCCATGGCGGCCAAGCAAACAATTTCAAGGGTTTTGGGCTATTCCATGGCAAAAGCGGCGGTAGATATTTTCACCAAGTGGATGGCCAATGAATTGGCCTCTAAATTTAGCGATAAGGTAAGGGTCAATGCCATTGCACCAGGTTTTTTTATCGGAAATCAGAACAGAAGGTTGTTAACCAATGAAGACGGTTCATATACGGATAGGGGGGAGAAGATTATTGGCAATACGCCTATGGCGCGTTTTGGCGATGCCTCGGAACTTAACGGAATGGTCCACTACCTTCTTAGTGATGCATCTTCTTTTGTAACGGGTAGCATTTATGAGATAGATGGTGGGTTTAGTTCATTCTCAGGAGTTTAGAAATGCAGTGCCTAAAGAAAACCCTGCGTTGGTTCGGGCCCAATTTTGGTGTTTCGCTGAAAGAGATT
The DNA here is from genome assembly GCA_963972175.1 of uncultured Arenibacter sp. GTDB lineage: Bacteria > Bacteroidota > Bacteroidia > Flavobacteriales > Flavobacteriaceae > Arenibacter. The sequence continues at coordinate 6,159 of CAXAVP010000019.1, read as the reverse complement.
AAAGAGCTGGGGGTAGAGGGTGTTGTAACAGCTTGTCACCAGGTTCCTATTGGGGATATATGGACTTCAGAACAAATTGGCCGACTAAAAAAGGAGATTGAAGATAATGGACTGGAGTGGTCCGTGGTGGAGAGTGTAAACATACACAAGGCCATAAAATATGGATTGCCAGAGCGGGACCTGTATATTCAAAACTATATAGAGACCCTAAAAAATTTGGCAGATCACGGCATTAAGGTGGTCTGCTATAATTTTATGCAATTGATAGATTGGACACGGACCGATTTAAATTATCTACTGCCCACTGGTGCTGTAAGCCTCCTGTATAACCCCCTTGCCATTGCAGCCTTTGATCTGTTTGTTTTGGAGCGGAAAAATGCCCTGGAAGTTTATGGAGAGCCAATGGTAAAGAAGGCAGGTGATTTTTACGATGCCCTGGATGGCCATGGGCGTACACAACTAAAAAATGCAATTTTAGCTGGAATGCCCGGCTCCAAGGACTTGATAGCTATTGGCGATTTTAAGGCCACCTTGGAAGAGGTGGGTAGAATTGATAAATCCAAATTGCGTGATAACCTGGCTTATTTCTTAAAGTCGGTTATTCCAGTGGCAGAAAAATTAGGACTAAAAATGGCCCTGCACCCAGATGATCCGCCTTTTCCGGTATTTGGGATTCCCCGCATCGCTTCTACCTATGAAGATCTAAAATTTATATTGGATTGTGCTCCTTCTCCCTCCAATGGCCTAACTTTCTGTTCTGGATCTTTGGGGGCGGTTGCTTCCAATGATTTGATAAAAATGTTACGTGACTTTGGTCCGTATATCCATTTTTTACATTTAAGAAACGTTAGTAGGAAAGCGGATGGTAGCTTTTATGAAGCCGCCCATTTGGATGGCTCCATTCCTATGGCTAAAGTGATGTTGGAAGTGGTTCGTGAACAAATTAGAAGGCATAAGACAGCCAAGGGACTAGTGGCTATCCCCATACGTCCCGATCACGGCCATGTGCTATTGGACGATAAAAAAAGAATGGCCGACTTTTATCCTGGATACTCCCTTGTTGGGAGGGCCAAAGGTATGGCGGAACTCCATGGGCTGGAACAGGGAATCAGGGAAATGCTGTTATAGCTAGTGTAGTGAAAGTTTAATGAGCGGAGGTTATAGTTGAAGAAAACGCAGTAATTTGACCATATTTGTCATGAATTGTTGTGAAATTTTAAAAAAAGACTATATTTAGCGTTTTTTGGAAATAAATTTTAAGGTTGTAAGCGTTAACGTTAACGACAAAGTAAAAAATTGAATATGCAGGTGTACAGAACCCTAGGGAAAAAATTAGTTATTGCGATTGGTGTTTTGGCGTGTTTAGGTTTGTATTCTTGTTCGGATATAACAAGTCATAAAACCTTATTCTTTGCCCATTCCTTACCTATTACACATCCGGTTCACAAAGGGATTCTTGCGATGCAGGAGGCTTTAAATGAAAAGTCGGGCGGCAAGCTGCAGATAAAAATATTTCCCGATGGGCAATTGGGCACAGAAAGGGAGGTTTTGGAGTTGCTGCAAATAGGCAGTGTGGCCATGACCAAGGTAAGTGCCGCTTCAATGTCCAGTTTTGCTCCGGAATATAGAGTGCTGGGAGTCCCATATTTGTTTAGGGACAGCGAACATATGTTTTCGGTATTGGAAGGAAAAGTAGGAAAAGAACTCTTGGAAGGCGGTAGTGAATATTTGCTTCGCGGTCTTTGTTTCTATGATGCAGGGAGTAGGAGTTTTTATACCTTGGACGGTTTTATCAAAACTCCAAAAGATTTAAATGGCAAAAAGATTAGGGTTATGAACGACCAAATGGCGGTTAACATGGTTAATCGCTTAGGCGGATCGGCAACGCCCATGGCCTATGGAGAGTTGTATACGGCTTTACAGCAACGTGTAGTGGATGGCGCAGAGAACAATATCCCTTCATTTGTGACCTCAAACCATTACGAAATATGTAAATACTATACCGTGGACGAGCACAGTATGGTGCCCGATGTGGTGGTGGTAGGTACCAAATTTTGGGATACCTTGAACGATACGGAAAAGGAATGGCTACAGGAAGCAGCCAATGAAAGCGTGGAGAAACAGAAGAAATATTGGCAGGAAACCGTAGAGGAAGGCTTGGAGATCATAAAAGAGGCCAATGTTGAAATCTACAATCCGGATAAAAGTCTTTTTGTGGAAAAAACAAAGCCTATTTTGGAGGAATTGAAGAAAGATCCCGTAATGAAAAAGATAATCGAAGAAATCAATAATCAATAATGCAAACAATTTATAAAATAGTAAATAAGGCCATAGAAGGGTTGTTAGTGCTCATATTCAGTTTGTTGGTGCTGGATGTGGTATGGCAGGTAGTATCCCGATACGTAGTTGGGCAATCCAGTTCCTTTACAGAGGAGTTTGCCAGATTTGCCTTGATTTGGTTAACCGTATTGGGGGCCGCCTATATTAACGGACAAAAGGAAGGCCATCTTTCCATGGATTTTTTGCTGTCCAAACTTTCGGCCGATAAGCAAAATAGAAGAAATAGGGTCATACAAGTGCTGATGGCTGTGTTTGCCATGGTAATTATGGTGATAGGAGGAGGGAACCTCGTATACACCACCCTAAAATTAGGACAATTATCCCCGGCCCTGCAACTGCCATTGGGTTATGTATATGCCATAGTTCCCATATGTGGTCTGATGATTATTTTCTTTTCCATTTATCATATCAAAATAACTTTTAACGCCAACCAGAAATGAGTATTGAAACCATAAGTATACTAGTATTGTTTATTAGCTTTATGGGGTTGTTGGCCTATGGGGTGCCCGTGGCCTATTCCATTGGGATATCTACCACCTTAACACTTCTGATCAACATTGCCTACATGCCCGCTACCACAACGGTGAGTCAAAGAATGACTACTGGAATCGATAACTTTGCCCTATTGGCCATACCATTCTTTATTCTGGCCGGAGAGATAATGAATAGGGGAGGTATTGCCAATAGGTTAATAGACTTTGCCAAATCGCTCATAGGGAGTCTTCCCGGAGGCCTGGCCTATGTTAATATTATTTCGGCCATGTTGTTTGGGGCCATTTCCGGATCGGCCATCGCAGCAGCCTCTGCAATAGGAAGCACCTTGACAGAAAAGATGGCAAAAGACGGTTACCCAAGAGAGTTTAGTGCAGCTGTTAATATTAGTTCTTCCACAACCGGACTACTAATTCCACCCAGTAACGTTTTAATCATCTTTGCCTTGGCCAGTGGAGGTACCGCATCGGTAGCTGCACTGTTTATTGCCGGTTATATACCGGGAATACTGGTGGGCGTGGCCATTATGACCATGGTCTATTTCTACGCCAGAAAAAAAGGTCTACCCAAGGAAGAACGGGTGAGTTTTAAGAAGTTGTTCCACGATTTTAAAAGGGCAATATTAAGTCTTACCCTATTGGTAATTGTAGTAGGTGGTATTGTTGCCGGTATTTTTACGGCTACAGAAGCTGCGGCCATTGCGGTAGTATATGCGGTTTTGCTTGGGTTTGTTAATAAAGAATTGAAGTTTTCAGACTTTAGGTCCATTTTATTGCGCTCTGCCAAAACCACCGCAATAGTAATGTTTTTGATCTCTACCTCCATGGCCATGTCATGGTTGTTTTCCTTTGAATCCATTCCCCAATCCTTAACAGGCTTCCTCTTGGAATCTGTTAAAAATCCACTGATAGTGCTGCTATTTATCAATATTACGCTGCTTGTGGTGGGTACCTTTATGGATATGACACCAGCCGTATTGATTTTTACCCCTATATTTTTACCTGTGGTCATGGCAATGGGAATGCATCCGGTTCAATTTGGTATGGTCATCGTGTTAAACTTATGTATTGGTGTCTGTACCCCTCCGGTAGGTACCCTGCTCTTTGTAGGAAGTGGTGTGGCCAAGGTTCCGGTAACAAAAGTAATTAAGCCACTATTGCCACTCTTGGCAGTAATGACAGCCGTACTACTAATGCTGACCTATATCCCTGAGCTATCCCTATGGCTGCCACGTGCATTTGGCCTGATTGAGTAATAGCTTAACAGTAAAACTTTTTTTAGATCCCTTATTTCTGAACGGAATAAGGGATTTTTTTTGTTGTGATCTATTATATGTTTCTAAGGTAATGGCTAAATCATTTTCTTCATTCCACCTTGTGTCAATAAAATTTTAGGGCTACAACTTTATAGTAATCCTCTCCATTTTAGGCAGTCTTGGCGGTCGAAATCCTTGCTTTATTCTTTTTCCCCTTCTTAACCTAATCTTAATGATTGCATGTTAATAAATTTAACTTTAAGTCAAATTTTATCAATTTATTTGTCAACAAATGTGACTTATATGAAATTTATTTTTACTTTAGGTACATAAATTTAATTATGAGTAAAATCCGTTTTGAATTTATTAACTAAATAAACCAACTATGAACAAAAGAAGAATTAAATTATTTGGGTTCTTATGCTCAATGGGAATAGCCCAGGTACTTTCGGGAAATACCCTTTATTTGGATGGTGTAAAAACCAAGGAAGATCCTGTCCTGTTAGAGGTAGGGCAGCAAGATCAGGTCAGTGGAACCGTAGTGGATGAGGAAGGTATGCCTTTGTCCGGGGCATCTGTCTTAGTGAAAGGGACTACAAATGGCGTCGTGGCCGATTTTGACGGAAATTTTAATATTGCGGTTGCAACCGGCGAGGTATTGGTGGTTTCCTATGTGGGATTTGAGACAAAGGAAGTCGTGATTGGCCAGGAAAAGCAATTGAATATAGTGCTCACTGCTGGTAATGCCCTGGAAGAGGTGGTTATAACTGCCTTGGGAATCAAGAAAGAGAAAAAGCGGATTGGATATGCTACCCAAGAAGTGAAAGGGGCAGCACTTCAAAAAGCCATAACACCTAATGTATTGGAATCCATGTCCGGAAAAGTGGCCGGGCTTACCGTAATAAGCAACGGTGCGGATTTTTTCTCCGATCCGAGTATTTTTTTAAGGGGAGAACGGCCAATACTGGTAGTGGACGGTGTCCCAATGCCGAATACGGATTTTTGGAATATAAGTTCGGACGATATACAAAGTATCAATGTACTCAAGGGTGCAGCGGCCTCTGCCCTGTATGGTTCTTTGGGTAAGTTTGGGGCCTTGCAGATTACCATGAAATCAGGAAAAGGTATAGAGGGTACCAAGGTATCCGTGAATAGCTCTACGACCTTTCAGACAGGTTTTTTAAGGATTCCAAGAGCTCAGACGCAATATGGGCCCGGAAATACTGGGCGTTATGAATTTGGTACCGGTGCCGCTGGTGGAGGTGGTATCAATGACTTTGACTATTCCATTTGGGGTCCAAAGTTTGATGGAAGGCTGATCAAGCAATTCGATTCGCCCATAGATCCCGTTACTGGAGAGCGTATTCCTACCCCGTGGGTCTCAAGGGGGCCGGACAACCTAGGGAATTTTGTGGAAACTGGCGTGGTGACTTCCAATAATGTCACGCTGCAATCTGGGTCCTCAAAGGGGAATTATGTAATATCCAACTCATATAAGCATGCTAAGGGATCTATCCCTGGTCAAAAATTGGATATTAATACGCTGAGGCTTTCCGGGACGTTAAATGTATCCGATGCTATATCGGTGGATGCATCACTGCAGTACAATTATCAGTATTCGGACAATAGAATACGGGGCTCATATGGGCCTACATCCCCAATTTATTTGTTGAGTATTTGGGGAGGAGCCCACTTTGATGTGAGGAATTTAGAACATGTTTGGGTTCCCGGAAAGGAAGGGATAAAACAGGATTTTGTGGAAAATTGGCGTTATAATAATCCCTATGCCTTGACCTATAACTGGAAAAAACCCTGGACAAAGCATGATATACTTACTTATGCAAAAGTGAATTTTAAGATTTCCGATAAAATAAGTGCATTTGTGAGAAGTACATTAAGTACGTACTCCTTAACGGATAATGAGGAAATTTCCAAGGACATATACAACTATGATATTCCGGATAGGGGTGGTCGTTTTAGATACAATGCCTATCGTTATTTTGAAAATAACACGGATTTTTTACTTACTTATAGTGATAAATTTTTCAATGATGATGTTGGCTTAGAGGCTA
>CAXAVP010000018.1:0-31506 GCA_963972175.1 uncultured Arenibacter sp. | reverse complement strand
TTGCAGTCCAGTGAATACTTCGTCGGAAAAATCATATCTTCTATAATCCACAAAGGTCTCTGGATTTAAAAAGTTATGAATGTATTTTTCCTTCATTATATGGTGTAACATCAATTCTCCTTCACCAACGGCAATGGCACCATCGGCCAAGTAATCTGATCCATCCACATCATACATTTCCATACTGGCCTGAATACCCTCCAGATAGGCGTTATAGGCCTCCGGACTAGAACCGGTACTGCTGGTGTTACCACCATTGGCCAAAAATGCGGCCTCCGCCTCAATAAATTTAGCTTCCGCATAGCTTATAAGCAATAAGGGAGAATCTACACTGGTATAATATCCATCGGTTTTAAATCGCGTATTGGCATCACTGCCATCAGGAGCTATTCCCGCTCCTCCGCTTACAAATCCCTTCCATTCTGTTTCGTCCCCGATTTCTGCAAACAAGGGTAATCTTGGGTCTATGGTCAGCGCAGTGCTTTCAAAAGGATAGTAATCCCCGTTCATGGAACTCACCAATTGACTGGCAATATCATTACTCAGGTTACCTGTAGCCCTGGCCAATATTTCAGCTGAATACCATGGGTTTATGTTCTTCTCGTTGTATGCCATTTCAAAATTATCATCATTGGAGGTAAACCCATTGGCTATGGAAGACAACACTTCGTTGGGTGCAACAACACCTTTGTTTACCAGGTGTAATTGATATCTTGCCTTAATAGTGTAGGCCGCCCTCAACCACTGCTCAGAATCCCCACCATAAATGAGGTCGGAACTTCCTAAACTAAATCCGGAGTTATCCGACCCTTCCAAGGCCGCAATAGCAGAATCCAACAAGGAAAATATTTCTGTGTAAATCTGCTCTTGGGTGTCAAAAGTCGGGAAATTGTTATCGGGACCGTTGGTAGCGTCCGAATAAGGTATATTATCCCAGGTATCAGTGGCAATCCCAAGATTTATAGCTATAAGAATATCGGATATAGCACCAATATGTGTGGCATCGGTTTCTATGGCCTTGGTTTTAATAGCCTTGATATTTGGCAATATATAGAGGTATACCTGACTCCACAATCCACTTGCAGAAGTCTGTCCTGCAGCACCCCCTCCGGTAGAAACGAAATTTTGCACATAATTTCCAAAAGCCAATTCGGCAGAACGTTGCCCTTCCATTGTGCTATGAATAACCGGCGCCATTAAATCCTGCATTCTCAATTCCTCCAAGGTTGCTGTATTGGAAGGAGTATTGACATCAAAATAGTCATCACTGCAAGAAACCTGTGCAACCAATAGCAGTGATAGAATTCCTGTTTTTATAATATTGTTTATCATGTTTACCATTTTTAGAATGAAATATTTAGACCCAAAGAGTAGCTTTGGCTCAAAGGAACACTAAGTCCTGTGAAACCGTATACATTACTACCAGCACTATATTGGTTCCCTTCTGGATCGAATCCGTCAAACGGAGTCCATAAAAGTATGTTTCCAGCACTTGCGGAAAAACTCACTTTCTCCATATGCAGGTCCTTAATAAATTGACTGCTCAAATCATAGGTTATACTAATATTACGAAGTTTAACCCATGAGGCGTCCTGTACCAATATTTCGGATGCCCTGTTGTACACACTGGAATTTCTGTAGTAATTCTGATCTATTAAAGCTGGGGTCGTGTTAGTGGTATAGCCTCCACTTCCATCATCCATTACACCGGACAATACTACCTCCTCATCCCTGACCAGAGTAGATAAGCGATTACCGTTACGAACAGCATTCCTAAGTCCAGAATCGTAAAGATCACCGCCTTCCTTATATTCCAGCAGGAAATTTAAGCCTAAACCTTTCCATTTAAAATTACTGCCTAAAGAAGATATAAAATCTGGAAAGGCATTACCAACTTTCACTCTTTCATCAGTTACAATTTCTGGAAAACCGTCTGCATCCAAATAGCGCTGACCATCTTCATAGCGCCACTTATAACCATAAAGTGTCCCCATTTTATCTCCAGCTCTTATTTCCGAGGTAATACCGGCAAACCCAGAATCCGCAAAAATAATGGCTTCAATATCCTCTGGAATTTCAAGTACTTTCCCTTCACTGGTAGACCAGTTTAAAATTAACTCCCACCTAAAGTCATTGCCTCTAATAATGTCTGCACTAACCAATAGCTCATGCCCAAAAACCTCATAGTCCCCTGCATTTCTAGTTATTCCCGAAAGCCCTGAAGAATAAGCGGTTCCTACGGTGAAAATTTGATCTTTCACCCTTGTCTTATAATAGGCATAATCCAATCTTATCCTATCATTTAAAAATCTAAGGTCGGCACCAAATTCAGTTGATTGGTTACGTTCGGGCACTATGTCCAAATCTCCCAATAAGGTACTCCTTCTATATCCTCCCGCTCCTCCAAATGGGAAATCGCCGTCTACTACAAAATACTGTCCTACATCTCCAAATCCAGGACCTTTACCTACCTCGGCCCATGAAGCCCTAAGCTTTCCAAATGTAAACACATCATTGTCGCCAAACAAATCAGAAACATCATAAGCTAAACTTGCGGATGGGTAGAAGAATGACCTATTTTCTTTTGGCAAGGTAGATAACCAATCGTTCCTACCAGTAAGGGTTAGAAACAACTTGTCCTTATAGCCCAACTTTAATTCTCCAAAGGCCCCCACATTGCGCAATTGCGTTACACTATTATCCAAAAAATAATTAATCGTATTTCCAATTTCATTAATGCCTGGCACGTTTAGGCCCTCTCCCCTTGCTTGGGCATAATCCCTTTTGGTATCGGAAATCTGATGTCCCAAGGTAAGATCGGTTGTAAAATCATCTGACCAATCTTTGGTAAAAGCTACCAACAGATTGGATTCCAAACCTGTAAAATTGATATTTTGATTTAACACAAAACCACCAACTTGGGATCCACCATCCAAATCGGGACCTACATATCTATTTCGTTGATCTGAATAATTATCAATTTGAGCTGAATAGGTAAGATTCACCCATTCCTTGGGGCTCCAGTTTAAAGTGGCATTGGCTATCCATCTATTTACATCGTCTACCAGACTACTGGTTTCCATTAAATATCTTGGATTATCAATAATTCCAAAAGAGTAATCCCTTTCGGTACCATCCGCATTCATATAATCATTAATGGGAAAGGTACCCGAATAGTAAGACAAGGCACTCATTACCGATTTATCCCCACCATTGGCTCTTCGTCCTCCAGAATTGGAATATGAAATAGATGTATTAAGGGTTAAATCATCAGAAATTTTATATCCCGCTTTTAACCTCAAATTATTTTTTGCATAATCTGTATTGGGTAATACACCATTTTCGTTATCCTTACCAAGGGAAAAGAAATAATCCAATTTATCACTCGCTCCACTTATACTCAGGTTGACCTGGGAATTAAAACCGGTCCTAAAAATATCATATGGACTGTAAAATTGGTCATTGGACAAGTCAACAACAGTACCATCATTCAATGTATAGGAGTCCTCTGAATATTTAGGTCCCCAGCTATAGAAGGAAGTTGCATTTTGAACCCTATTAAAACCTGTTGGGGAATCTGGATCGTAGAGTGTCCTAGGCGCTCCACTGAAACCTTCCCTATAGGTGGTTTGCAAAGAAGGAGTTGTTCTAATTTCCCTAAAAGTGGTAGAAGCCGTTAAGTTTATCTTGGCTTTTCCTTTTTTTCCTTTTTTAGTGGTTATGATAATAGCTCCATTCGAAGCTCTTACCCCATATAATGCAGTTGCGGCAGCTCCTTTCAACACATTAAAGCTTTCAATATCCTCAGGGTTAATATCCCCAGCCCTATTGGAAAATGCAAACTGTTCAGAACTATTGGGCGAGTTGGACCCCGAACTAGGTCTTACCTCCCCTGCAAAAGTATCGTTGTTCAAGGCAATCCCGTCCACAACAATCAAAGGCTGGTTACTCCTACCTGGATTTACGGAAGTAATACCCCTTATCAAAATATCTACTCCACCACCGGAAGTTCCTGAAGTTCTATTTATTTGAACCCCAGCAACCCTACCCTGCAAACTCTCCATGGGATTGGACTGTCCTGCCAGGTCCAGATCGGCGGCATTGACCTGAGTTACAGAGTAACCAAGGGACTTTTGCTTTTTTTCAACACCAAAAGCAGTAACCACTACTTCGTCCAAAGCACTGGCGTCCTCAACAAGTACAACATTTAATTCAGCACTTGATGTAACTGAAACATCTTGCGTTTTCATACCTAAATAGGAGAATCGCAATACATCACCTTGTGCGGCAGCAATATTAAAATTACCATCAAAGTCCGTAGTAGTACCTGTATTGGTACCAACAATCAAAACCGTAACTCCCGGAAGTGGAGCCCCACTTTCATCTGTTACGTTACCAGTGACATTTTGGGCAAATCCATGCCAAGAAAGCATGAGTATACACAACAATAATAGTTTTTGTATCATATTAGTTTATTTAATTAGTCTTGGCTAAAGTCTTAAAAAAACCATAAAAATCAAACAATGCACCAAATAAATGTGATTTGAGTAAAAAAACAGCTTCTTTTTGCCATTCCTATCACAGAAACATTACGCTATCCTAGATTTAAATAATTGTTGGATACAGCCTTTAAGAAATTCCTGATTGTATTTTTTTTTAACATAAACTTTATTTTCTGTGTTAAATTTCTAAAAATATTGTAACTTATTAGTATCTAATATTTTAAATGAAACTACTATGAAAAAATTACTTGGTATAATCTTCCTGATGTTATTTTTAGTATCCGCAACTCAATTAACATCCCCCGAAAAACAAGAGCCTAAGACCTTGGAAGGTACTTGGGAGCTTGTAAGTTTTAATAATTATGATGGCAATGAGGTTGTAAAAACCTTGCCAACAACCGATGGCTACCGTCAGATTAAAATGTACTACAACGGCAAGGTCATGTGGACCAGATATGTTCCCACAGACTCTGTAGAATGGTTTGGATATGGTTCTTATAGTGCAACAGATAGCACCTTGACCGAAAAATTGGAATATATGTCTGCTTCCATGCGGAAAATAGCCAATGAAAATATGGAATGGCATATGGAACTACAACTTAAAGGCGATAAATACAGCCAAATTTTTGTAGATGAGGAAGGAAACCGTATAAATTCTGAGAACTATAAGCGCCTCAATTAATAGCCTAATATTCCTTTTGAATATACTGCTATAAAATACAATGCCCACTTGAGCAGAACTGCACAAATGGGCATATTTAGTATTATAAAAGCATAAATTATTAGGAAGAAACCTCTTCTGGCGATTCTATAGTAGCCAAATAGCGTTCAGCATCAAGGGCTGCCATACAACCAGTACCAGCTGCCGTTACAGCCTGCCTATATTCCTTATCCTGTACATCACCACTGGCAAACACTCCTGGCTTACTGGTCTTGGTAGACTTTCCTTTTGTAATGATATAGCCAGTATCATCCATTTCCAATTGATCTTTAAATATTTCCGTATTGGGTTTGTGACCAATGGCTATGAAAAGTCCTGTAATGGCTATGTCCTCTTTTTCTCCTGTTACATTGTTCACCATTCTAAGTCCCTCTACAACCTGATCGCCCAAAACCGTATCTACTTCGGTATTATAGCGAATTTCAATATTGTCCAAGCTGTTTACCCTATGTTGCATAGCTTTGGATGCACGCATATAATCTTTCCTTACCAGCATAGTTACCTTTTTACAGATATTGGCCAAGTAGGAAGCCTCTTCCGCAGCGGTATCCCCTGCTCCAACAATAGCCACTTCCTGACCTTTGTAAAAGAAACCGTCACACACTGCACAGGCAGAAACTCCACCTCCCCTTAATTTTTGCTCACTGGGGAGACCTAAATACTTGGCGGTTGCCCCAGTAGAAATTATTACTGTTTCTGCTTCAATAATCTTATTGTCATCTATGGTCAATTTATGTATTCCTCCAACTTCATCACTAAAATCAACCTTGGTAACCATACCTATACGTACCTCTGTACCAAACCTTTCTGCTTGCTTTTGTAATTGCACCATCATAGTAGGACCATCTACTCCTTCAGGGTAACCTGGAAAATTATCTACCTCTGTAGTCGTGGTCAACTGCCCGCCGGGCTCCATTCCTGTATATAAAACCGGTTTTAAATCTGCCCTAGCTGCATAGATTGCCGCAGTATATCCTGCTGGACCCGAACCAATGATCAACGTCTTTAAACGCTCTACTTTTTCTGCCATAATCAAAATCTTCAATTCATGTTATTAAACAAAAGTAGGATTTTCACTAAAAACCTAACACCAAAAGTTATAAAAAGTTATTATAAAAGAAGTTGCTAAAACTATAGAAGTATTGTTCAAGAACAGTATAGTTAAGTTAACAGAGTGCAATTCTTCAGTCGCCAGGAGAATCAGTACATTCAGATACTCCTTTGGTATGCTGCATAAGATCCTGGCATAGCCTGCTATGCTATGCCCAACCCTATCAATTTAAACTGCATTATTGAAAACTAAAGTTGTCATGTATTATTCTTCCTTTCTGTTTTTAAGCATATTCCCGGCATAGTTAAATACTTCAGATTTTAGTACTCTAAAAGTATGCATGCATTGTAGTACTGTTTCCCTAATGTTTTCATGTAATCTGTAGTATGAAAAATCGCAGGTCTCATCCCTGCATTCCAACATACCACCAAGAACTTTTTCATGCTTCGTTATCATGGTCCCAACCTCTTCCTTATGCTTTACACAAATTTCTGTCCTTTCCAAAAAGCTCTGTAGTCTTTCAAATAAATTGGGGGTATTGGGTACAAACACATAGGAGTTTAGAAGTTGTTTTATAAAATTTGCCTCTACCTCCAAAAAATTCAGGTCAGATTTCCATTTTTGCGTCTCTCTATAGAGCACGGCTACCTTCCTACTTTGATCTTCTTCATTAAATTTAGCTGCCATTGTAATAGATATTAATAACTACGTATATTTCTTTGATGGAATGGGACAGTTTCTCCCTGACCTATCCTAAACGCTATTCCAGTAAGTGGTAGGGCAAGACCAAAAACGGTATGGTGGTATGAAAACCTATTTGATTAATGACCGGCTTTAAAAATAAATTTTCCAAAAAACTGTGCTTATTCTTCACCATAACCAACAAATTTGAATTTTGCTTTGGCCGAAAAGAATTGATTGCTTCTATTATACCCTGATCAGGTAGTTCATGAAAATGATGATCTATACCCTGCAATAAGTCGTTCAATTTGCTTTTATTTTTTTTTCGTTCCTTATCCAATTCGTAATTGGAACGAACATGCATTATGTCTATAGTGGATTTATGTATCTTGGCAATATATAGCAGCTCCTTTATTAGTAATGATTTATAGTCTATTTCATAATCCGTGGGAAATAATATTTTTACGGGTTTTTCGTATTCAAAATTAAATGGCACGGCGAGAACAGGGCACTTTGCTCTTTTGATAGTATGCACGGTACTGCTTCCCAAAAATATTTCTTTGGCACCCGTTGCCCCTTGGGTTCCCATAATTATGAGATTTATTGCTTTACTTTCAACAAGTTCATCTATGGCCTCCATAAGAATGCTGAATGCACTATGCGCGACAAATTTATGTTTGGGGTTTTCATAATTTATAATAAGCTTCTCTTTTAATTCATCCAATCGGGTTTCAGATTCCGTCCTATAGATATCCCCCAAGCCCAACTGCCCTGGACTATGTAACAAATATTCGGATTGATATATTGCCGGCGTATAGGTGTGCAATAAATGTATGGTACAGGCTTCACCCTTATACAGTTTAATAGCATAAACAATGGCCCTATACGCATTATCGGAAAAATCGGTAGGAATCAAAATATTCTTCATATATACATTCTTTTTTATATTAGTGTTAGTCATTGACCCTAAGTAGTACATTATTCAATGTGTAAACCCAAAAATTAACGTGATATTCCTATTGGCCTATCTAAGGCGGAAACAATAAGCATTTTAAAGCCCCAAAGCAATGGTTAATTAGGAAGTAGGGGAACAAATGGTTTGCACTGTAAGATAAACCTTAACACCCAATCCATGAATATCGCGTCCTTAATGTTACTGATAAATTTGCTAATAAATTTAATTTAAATATATGGTGCGATATATGATTTTAATCAGTTGGATGAAGGCTGATTTTTAATAATTTTGATTTGCTAACAATAACTATCATTAAGGGTTTGGAGTGGAATAAGATTTGGATCTACAGCTGTACACCTTTACTTATTAACCCCATAACCATTTAAAAATTAATACAACACAAGTGAAATTTATAGACTACTATAAAGTCTTGGGGCTAACCAAGAGTGCCAAGCCTAGTGATATAAAAAAGGCCTATCGTAAATTGGCTCGTAAATACCATCCGGACGTTAACCCAAATGATAAGGAAGCCGAAAAGAAATTTCAGGAAATAAATGAGGCCAATGAAGTGTTGAGTGATCCGGAAAAGCGCAAAAAATATGACAAATACGGCAAGGACTGGCAACATGCTGAAGAATTTGAAAAAGCCAAGGCTTCCCAGCAGTCGGCCTATGGCAGAAGTCGCAGGGAAGGTTATTCCCAAAATTATGGGGCCCATGATTTTTCAGATTTCTTTGAGTCCATGTTTGGCGGGGCAACTGCTGATTTTTCCAGACAACGAACTACTCGCTTTAGAGGTCAGGACTTCAATGCTGAACTAAAACTACATCTTAGGGATGTTTATACCACGCATAAACAAACCCTCACGGTAAATGGAAAAAACATACGTATTACAGTCCCTGCAGGAATAGAGAATGGTCAAACCATTAAGATCAGCGGTCATGGAGGTCCGGGTCAGCAGGGTGGCCCCAAAGGTGACCTCTATATTACATTTTCCATCATAAATAACACCCCCTTTAAAAGGGATGGCAACAATCTTTATACTACTGTGAACCTAGACCTTTATAAAGCCCTGTTAGGTGGGGAAATTACCGTAAACACCTTTGACGGCCAAGTAAAACTAAATGTAAAGCCAGAGACCCAGAACGGAAGCCAAGTAAAATTAAAAGGTAAAGGCTTTCCTATATATAAAAAAAACAATGCTTTTGGAGATCTATATATTACCTATAATATTGTTACACCAAAAAAACTAACCGAAAAGGAAAAAGCCCTTATTAAAGAATTGGCAGCTCTCAGAAATAATTAATGATAGCCACCAATTAAAATTGAATGCGAATTTTGTACAATGAAAGCATAAAACCCACCATATGGAACAGGAATATGTATTGATAACCGACTTCTGTACGAGTCACGATATAGAGACCCATTTTATACTACAGCTTTATGACAATGGGTTAGTAGATATTGTTCTTAAAGAAAACACATACTATCTACCGGTTAAACAATTGCCCAAGGCAGAAAAAATAGTTCGACTTTATTCAGAATTGGAGATCAACTTGGAAGGGATTGAAGTAATAACCCAACTCCTAAATAGAATAGAGAAAATGCAAGCTGAAATTATTTATTTAAAAAACAAACTCGACCTGTACGAGTAAAAATTGGGTCAACTAGGATCTTTTATTCGCAATAACTTCTACCTACAAGGATAAGCACCACAAAATATTATCACTAAAATGAGGGGCATTTCCATTTTAAACACCATGGTTCACAAGTATTTGATCTAATTGGTTCAATTATAGGAAAGCCTCTTCCTCCAATTCTCCTTATTTTTTCTTAAAATGGTTCCCAACTGATCTATATCATTTTACCTAGGAGCGTGGTTATATAATTTTGCCATGTTTAACTAACTCCTATTTTTCATGATTACATCTTTTAAACTTCAGCAACTCCATACCGAAGAAGGCAAAAATATTATCACCAGAAATCTAAGTCGGATTTGTGATTTACGTATTTTGGATATTGATATTATTAACAAAACCATATCCTTGGTATACAATACACCATTTACCCTTGATTGTGCGAAAAAAGAACTCCGTCGCATTGGCTATTCCCTCACACCTAGTAAAGATCTTCCCAAAACTAGGTTTCACAAGGCCAATAATGGCATTACAAGTCTTTTTCTTGATACTTCCCCGTATCAAAAAAGTGTATAATGATTTTTGGGCATGGCCTTTAGTGTCTCTGCAGCCTGTTCGGCTGTTATATCCCTTTGTGGATTGGCAAACATTTCATATCCTACCATAAATTTCTTAACCGTGGCCGAACGGAGCAAGGGAGGATAAAACGACATATGGAAATACCATTCTGGGTGGTCTTTCCCATCTGTTGGCGCCTGATGAATTCCAGCTGAATACGGAAAGGAAGTTTCAAAAATATTATCGTATTTGATGGTCAAGTCTTTTAATATTTCTGCATATGCTTTCTTTTCGGATTCTTTGAGCAAACCAATATGGGCGATTTTTCTTTTGGGCAAAAGCATAGTCTCATATGGCCACACCGCCCAATAAGGGACCAAGGCTACGAAATACTCATTTTCAAGAATAATCCGTTTATCCAACTCCAATTCTTGCGTCAAATAGTCTTCAAGTATACTTTTGTTGTACTTGTCCCAATAGTTCTTTAGCTGTCTTATTTTTTTCTCAACTTCTAAAGGAATTTTGTGCTGTGCCCATATCTGACCATGGGGGTGCGGATTGCTACATCCCATTATAGCTCCCTTATTTTCAAAAATTTGAACATGGTTTATTTCTTCATTGCTTCCCAATTCCACATATTCTTGCTGCCAAAGCGATATTACATCGGTAATAGCCTCTACAGTCATTAATGGTAGGGTCAGGGAATGGTCTGGCGAAAAACAAACTACCTTACAAATCCCAGATTCGGATTCTGCATATAGTAGACCGTTTTCATAAGATTCATCCCCTACATCCTGTAATAGAGCGGAAAAATCGTTAACAAAGGAAAATGGCCTTTTATACGCTGGATTTACACCTCCTCCCATTCTTGTATTGGTAGGACAAAGGTAGCATGTAGGGTCATAGCTAGGCAGATTGGTTTCTGCGCTTTTCTCTGTCTTTCCCTGCCACGGCCTTTTATTTCTATGTGGTGAAACTAAAATCCATTCGCCAGTAAGAATATTTAACCTTCTATGGGGGTTGCTGTTGAAATTATTAGGTTCCATCTATTTTAAGTTTTGATATTTATGGAAATTGGCCATTCTGGCTTTTATAACAACATAGCAATGAAAGACAAAGTCCGTTCATTTTCTGCTCAAATGCCTATATCCACTTATTAAAGTATAGTTGTACCGGCACTAGGTTTTACCTCAAATGCCTCCAAATCAATATTAAAAGCCTCTTTATAGGCTGCCGTAGCCTCCTTTATAAATTGATCCGCCATGTCCTTGTGAACAATGTTTAGCGTACAGCCACCAAAGCCGCCTCCTGTTTGCCTTGCTCCCAATACCGTCTCATATTTCTTGGTAAAGTCTACCAAGAAATCAGATTCGGGACAACTTACCTCATAGTCTTTGCTGATGCCCTCATGTGCCTGGTATAACAATTCTCCAAAGCGCTTTAGATCATTTTTCTGTAAGGCCTCCTTAGCTTCCAGTACCCTTTGATTCTCCTTCACTATAAATGAACATCTACGATATAAAATAGGATCCATGTTATTTACATATTCTTGGATCATTGCCATATCAACATCACGTAAAGAATTAACCTTTGGATAGCGTTCTTTAATGATTTGGACTCCTGCTTCACATTCCTTCTTTCTTGTATTGTATTCACTGCTTGCCAAATTATGGGATACTTTCGTATTCAGCATTATCATCTTATAGGGCGCAATTTGTATAGGTATTTGTTGATGCTCCAAAGATTGGCAATCTAACAATATTACGTGTCCTTGCCTACTCATAACGGAAGCAAATTGATCCATGATCCCACACTGCGTACCTACATAAGTGTGCTCTGCCCGTTGCGATAGCTTTACGATATCCATATTGGAAAGGGATAGTCCAAATAGACGGTTAAGTCCAAAAGCCAGCCCACATTCCAAGGCAGCCGAAGAACTTAAACCAGAACCCATAGGCAACTTGCTCTCTATAGTACAATCAAAGCCCCTTACTTTATCGGTCCTTTTTAAAATTTCATTTAGAACACCTAAAATGTAATTCTCCCATTCTACAGTACTGGGAGCTATTTTATCCAACTGCACCGTAAACCCCTTATTAAAGCCTAAACTATAAAAGTTACACTGTTTATGGGAGCTGTTCTTTTTAAATTTAAAAGTGATTTTTTTCTCTATCGCCGTTGGTAATACGTAACCAAGGTTGTAATCGGTATGCTCCCCTATTAAATTAATTCTTCCTGGAGAATCTACTATCAAATCAGGGGTAAAGTTATCTGGAAAAGCCATTTATAGTTGCAGTTTTTACCTGGTAAATATATAACATAAATCTATAAGCGTAAAATTTACGTTTATATAATAAAAAAACACCTATTTCCAACTTGGAAATAGGTGTCATCAAAATATTTATATTTTACTTTTATTTGCCCTGCAGCATATCTACGGTAGCTACTGTTCTAAAACCTAGGTGTTCCAATGCAGAATCCAAGCTACTGGCCATCCTTGAAGAAATCCTATAGCTAGCACAATAGGATGCATTACATAGAAATGAACCGCCACGCATTACCTTTTCCTTGGCATAGGGCATATTTGGGTTATAAGGAGAGCTGGCTCCTGGCGGATTGACCGCAACGCTATTTTGGGCGTCCAATTCCTTGTAGTAATTTATATTGTACCAATCACTGGTCCATTCCCAAACATTTCCGGCCATATCATAAAGTCCAAAATCATTTGGAGGATATGATTTTACATCCGCTCTAGATTCAAAACCATCGGCCTTACTATTGGTTACCGGGAATTCCCCTTCCCAGGTATTGCCCATTTGGGACAATACGGATTCATCATCTCCCCAGAAATAAATACTTTCGACTTTATTCCCTCGGGCTGCCCTTTCCCATTCCGCTTCGGTAGGCAATCTTCTTCCTGCCCATTCACAGTACGCAAGGGCATCTTCGTATGCCACTTGTACCACGGGTTCGTTCTCCTTGCCCTCTATGGAACTATCAGGTCCGTTAGGGTGTTTCCAATTGGCACCAATTGTCCAACTCCACCATTGTGAAAAATCATAAAGGTTGGGCACGGTACTTTTTGCCTTTTTAAAGGTTAAGGAACCAGGTTGCAAAATAGAATCATGAGGTTTAGGAGTTCCTTCAGGCACTTGTGATTTCATTTCTTCCCAATCAATAGCCCGCTCTGCCACGGTAACATAACCTGTTTCTTCCACAAACTCGGCGAATTCGGCATTGGTTACCTCAGTGGCATCCATAAAAAACCCATCAATTTTCACCTTGTGGGCAGGCTTTTCATGGTCCATTGCCATTTTATCCTGGGGTACCGCCCCTTGGGTAAATTCACCTCCAGGAATCCAAACCATTCCATCTGGCGCTTCTATATTTTCAGGTTTTTCAATTAAAACTGCGATATCCTTATTTGAATTTGAGGATTTCCCAGTCTCCAACATAGGGGTACTGTCTTTACTATCACTAGTAGGTTTCTTCTCCTCCTTGCATTGGACCATAACTCCGATCAAAAGAAATACCCCTAAAATTTTAACGCATTGCATAGAATATAATTTATTTTAGAAACAAAGTTACATTTAAAATTGAATAATGTTACCCCATCATCAATCTTGGTAAATGAACTCCATTGGGTAAGCTGTTCCAGCCACTTTCATAAGAGCATTAAAAATATAGCTGCATACTTTCTTTTGTCCTTCAAAATTAATCAGCTCAACGGTATCTTCGGGAGTGTGATATTGAGGGTGTCCCCCTGTATGAATACCCATTACGGATATCTTTTTTTTATAAAAGGAAACATGATCCGATCCGCCCACTGAACCGGCGTGTACCACAGGTGACAATCCCAAGGGGGGACCTAATTCTTTCATCAATTCCACTCCTCCCGGAAACGTTCCGGCCCCGCCCATATATACTTGGTTAGCCTGGTTTAACCTGCCAACCATATCCATATTGATCATTAATTTTATCTTGGAAAGGGGTACAACAGGATGTTCGGTGAAATACTTGCTACCCAAAAGCCCTTGTTCCTCTGCACCAAAAGCTACCAGTAAAATACTCCTTTTTAATTCGGATTTATGGGCCACTAGTTTCTCCCCTATTTCCAACAATGCTGAGGTACCGCTTGCATTATCATCGGCACCGTGGTGAATTTGGATCTTATCAGATTTAGATGAAGGTCCACCCCCCATTCCCAAATGATCATAATGGGCTCCAAGTACCACAAATTCATCCTTCAACAGGGGATCACTTCCTTCAATTACGCCTACAACATTCCATGTCTTAACGATTTTTTTGGGCTCTTCCCCTTTTTTCACCCTTAGTTTTGCTTCGAAAGTCTGTTTATAGGACTTAGTATAAGGAAGGATGCCCGATTTTTTAAAATCCTTTCTAATGTAGGACACCACCCTTTTATTTACTTTCCCACCAGGATACCTACCCGAATTTTGATCCGAAGTAAGAAATGTGATATGATCTTTTAGTTCAGAAGTGGTTATTTCTTCCTGTGCAATGGATACATTAATACAAATACCCGCTATTAGAATAGCCTTATAAATCCTCATACTGTCTTTCCCTTTTTATTTTTCGGTAAAATTAATTTTTTCAAACTTCTCTGGCAACGTTATTCCCTGCTCATTCCAACGTGCTAAAAGGGGTTTTAAATTAGCCCTGAAAACACTATAATCTTTACGTTCCTTATTGGTCCAGCCCACCTCCGCATAGGCTGCAAGTCTAGGAAATACCATTCTGTCCATATCCTTGGGGCTTGGAATCCACTCACCCCACATTTGGCAGCCACTTCCTAAAACCTTCTGGTGATACTGTTCTTCCAAACCATTGGGAATAGGATCAAAATCATAGGCTTTTTCCAATGGTATATAGTCATAGGAATAATCCAAATAGGTGTATTCATGATACGAGTTTACTATATCATAGCCTTCCTTGACCGCCTTGGATACCAATTCCAAGTCCCCTTTCCAAAAATGGACCAATGAATTTTTCGCCAGATCCTGTTTTACTTCCAAATCTCCGGCATCCTGCCATTCGTGTACATTTTCACCTAGAATTTCATTCCACCCCATCATTCTATGCCCGTTCGTATTTAAATACTGCGCTATACTATTCGTAAAATAAACATGTAAATCCCCTGGTGATTCCAGATTCTTATCCTTCATAAAATCCTGAATTTCATTGGAAGATTTCCACGCATCAAATTTCACTTCATCTCCTCCAATATGGATGGTATTGCCTGGAAACAAATTCATAACCTCCAACAATACATTTTTAAGAAACACATGTACTCTGGGGTCAGAGACATTAAAAGAGTCCGGTAATTTCCCAAAAACAGTTGGCACTTCTTTAAGGTCTCCAATAGTACCCAGCCATGGATAGGCAGCAATGGCCGCTGAGGCATGTCCTGGCATCTCTATCTCGGGGACTATGGTTATATGCCGCTCAGAAGCATATGCGATAATCTCCCGTATGTCTTCCTGTGTATAGTATCCGGAATGCGGGGCATTGGATCGTTCCGAGCTATCCCAACCACCAGTTTGGGAATTGCTTCTCTTAGAACCAATTTGGGTGAGCTTTGGATATTGTTTTATTTCCAATCGCCACCCTTGGTCATCAGTCAAATGCCAATGAAATACATTCATTTTTAAAAGTGCCATCTCATCCAAGAGCTTTTTCACCACTGACATTCCTTTAAAATAACGGGCTTCATCCAACATAAACGCACGCCAACCAAAACGTGGTTTATCTTCAATTTTAATGGCCTGTACCTTGATAGCTGTGTTCCCTACTTCCCTTCCAGAAATGATTAGCTGGCGTAAGGATTGTATACCATAAAATACACCAGCGGAGGTACCGGCTACAATATGTACACCTTTTTTATCAACCTCCATAGTATATCCCTCTTCCCCTAACGTTCTGGTCAATGTCTGGTCGAGTTCAAGAACAATTGCTTTTTTACCTTTATTTTTGATTTGTAATTCTTTCTGAAAGTCGACTTTCAACAATACCTGAAGATATTTTGCATTTCCGGTGTTGGGGCCGTCGGCAACTATAGGTGTCCCCTGGTTGATTGTGAACTGCCCTGTTTTTAATTTAACCTTTGATGGTTGGGGAACAATTCCCACTTTCTGCCCTTGTGCAAAAGCGGCCCAAAGTAAAAAAACAGGCATTAACATGCCTATACCTTTTATTTTTAAATGGTTTATTCGCATAATATTATTCTTTTTGTAAACATTTTGGGGCAGAAAATATCCTGCCCCAAGTACCATGAATTTAGCGTTTTATGTAATGCTTATAGTCCTTGACTCAAGGCAGGTATTTTAAATTTTTCAATACTGGGTTCGGTATGCTGACTTTTCAAAATGCTGTTCGCCTTTTCTATAATCTCGGGATGTTCATCGGCTACATTGTTTGTTTCGCGAATGTCTGTCTTTAGATTATAAAGCTCCAAGGTAGCCTCCTTTTTCTTATTTTTTAAATTTCTTTTAACCACTTTCCAATCGCCCATACGTATAGCCAATTGCCCACCATATTCCGGAAATTCCCAATATAGAAAGTCGTGCTGTACTTGCTCCTCATTGGATAAGAGGGTTGGCAAAAAGCTAATCCCATCTGTATAGCTGGGGGCTTCATAGCCCGCTACATCGGCAAGCGTAGCCATAACATCGTAGTGTACTGAAATATGGTCTGTTTTAGTCCCAGCAGAAATCTGCTTTGGCCAGCTAGCTATCATAGGGACCCTGATTCCCCCTTCATAAACATATCCCTTGCCACGTCCGTACTCGCTCTTAAATGGTTTGGCACTATCAAACCAAGGTGAGTCCGTACCTCCATTAAATGTGGGGCCATTATCGGAAGTGAATATAATAAGGGTATTGTCATAAAGATTCTCTTCCTTCAACTTGCTTACCAATTTTCCAATATTCTCATCCAGATAGGAAACCATGGCAGCATACCCTGCTCTCGGGTTTTTATGGGGAAAATAGCCCCTGTTTCCTATATAAGGTTCTTCATCACCAAACTTCTCTATATAATAATCTACCCATTTTTGTGGCGCTTGGATGGCTGCATGCGGTATGGGTGTAGCCCAATAAACAAAAAATGGATTCTCTTTATTTCTATCCACAAAGCCAGTTAATTCCTTGAACATTAGCTCTGGAGCGTAGTCATTTAAGGTGAAGGGAGCATAGCTTGCTGGGTCATTGATATCCGCACCCTTTGCCAATTTAGTATTAGGGGCAATGGTATCATTGTTCAGGTGAACCCTTTTTTCATTTTTGTACAAATGCAGCGGATAATAGGTGTGGGCTTGGCGCTGGCAATTATATCCGAAAAAGAAATCGAACCCCATAGTCGTAGGTATAGAATTGGTGTGCGGAGCACCTAACCCCCATTTTCCAAACATGGCCGTACTATAACCTACTTCCTTTAATTTTTTGGCTATAGTAATAGTGCTGTCGGGCATAGGGCGTTGTCCCTCCAAAACAGAATCTTTGGCCATTGCCTTGTAATTCCATACGTCTCCACGCTCTCCCCATTCCTCATTACCTCTGATATGTGCATGCCCCGAGTGCGTACCAGTAAGTAACATATAACGAGCTGGTGCGCAAACAGGGGCACTGGTGTAGTGTTGGGTAAACAACATCCCTTCCCTTGCCAGCGCATCTATATTGGGGGTCTCTATTTTTTCCTGTCCATAGGCCCCCACTTCGGCATATCCAAGATCATCCGTTAAGATGTAGATGATATTGGGCTTTTGTGATTTTTCCAACAAAGCCTCTTTTTTACTATCCTGTTTACAGGACAACAATACAAAGGGCAATAAACTAAAAACTAATAATTTTTTCATTTCAATGATTGATTTACTGATTACTGATAATTGATTTCTATTTACTCTTAGCATTACTTTTAGGCCATCTTAAGCAACATATGGCCAAGCTTTTTGATTGATTACTATTTTTTTGGTTTCTCCAACAGGCTAAAATCTATTTTTGGGGCCACTGTATTGGCTGTTCTTTCATGATAGGTATCCATAGTGGTTTTTTCATCGAAAAAACCACAGTTTTTCATAAAGAATTTGTTTCCAATGGCGCCACCGGCATAATCTACCCTAGAGCCTTTTCTTGCCGTGGCATCTGCCGTAAATTTAGCCTTGGTTAGTTCGTGCCATTGCCCTTTAGTGTCCATTATCCATTGATTGGTATATTCTCCCATTCTTGAGATATGCCCCACTTCTGTTCTAAAATTCTCCAAAAAAGAATGCGGTCTGGTTAGATAGGTACTGGTATGAGGTCTTCTAAAACTGGCAATCAAATTCCATTTTCCCGTTTCAGGGGCGTAAAAGTATGCCGTATAATCGGTAGAATTATTTACGGATGGTTCCCCTTTTAAAAGAAATCTATAGGTATTGCCTGCTTTCCAATTATAGACTTTATAACTTTGTCCACCTGAACCTTCATTGCCAAATTCGCCGGTTGTTACCCCTTCACCTTTGCCCAACATTATAATTCTAAATTCCTCCGGAATACTTTTGGGATCTTGGGTTTCATACGGGCTCCATACGGAAAAGAGTACCCTTCTTTCGGATTCCGAATTTACCTGCATACCAAAATAACCTTCGCCAAAACCGTTTGCCATATAGTAAGACCCCACTACGTCCTCATTTTCAGGAACCGTAATCTCATTATAAAACCACAATACATCCGTGTTGGCAGGGGTGGTATAGGACAAATGAACAGAAGGCCCCCTTCTTCCCCAATAAAAATCCTCTTTCACAAAGGTAATGTCCCCATCTGTTGCTACACCTCCCAAGAGTATTTCATCTACCTCTGCAAAGTACTCTCCCGTTTTTTCCAAGCCCTCCAATGTTACAAAATGATAACCTGGTTCTGTAATCTCAAATGATCCCACTGCCACCGTTTGGTTTTCCGTATTGGACACCTTTATCACTTTGGATTTCCCATTTAGGGATATTCTAAGTTTAGAGCTACCCTCTGTTACCTTAAGGTTTAGACCTACATTTATTTTACCATAGGTTTCTGTTTTAAAATAAGTTCTTATTACACTACTAACGCTTTTCCAATTCCGGATTCCATCTTCAGAAATAACTCTGTGATTCTCTTCCGTGTCATTTACCACCCAACTATTCCCTCCAGGAGGTATAGCTACTGTATATTCTTCTGTTAATTGGGATTGCTCCATATCACTCCCTTGTTTAGACAACGTATTACAGGAAGAAACCAGAAGTAGGATTAAGACAATTAAACCAGTTCCAAGGGGTATTCTATTTACAATTACTTTTTTCCATGTAAGTCCATAATTACCGAGGTTAGTGCATTTCATTTCTTGTATGTTTTTTGTTTAATTTTTAATAATTGGTACAGTTGAACCCTTAATAGCTTATTGGTCAGATATTATTAGCCTGTCCGTTTTATCTTTTAACTTTCTAGGACTTTTCCCAAATTCCTTTTTGAAGCATTTTGAGAAATATTTGGGATCATTAAACCCTACCATAAAAGCGGCCTCTGATATGGAGTAATTGCAATCGCCTATCAAGATGGCCGCTTTTTTCAGTCGCATCGTTCTAACAAAGTCCACTATCTTCTTACCGGTCAAGGCGTGAAATTTTCTATAGATAGCCGAATAGCTCATATTCAATTCAAGTGAAAGATCCTCCAATTTAAAGTCGGAATCGGACATTCTATTTTCTATTAGGTCTACAAGGTTTTCCAAAAATATTTCATCCTGTGACCTATTTGGCCCCACCTTTGGCGTACTGATCAAATCGTTTTTATATTTCAAAATAACACGATCACTTCTCGTAATAATATTATTCACCTTTAGGACCAATTCGCTAATATTAAACGGCTTATTTATATACTCTACCGCTCCTGTGCGCAATCCCATTATCTTATCCTTGGATGTTTTCTTGGCCGTGAGCAGAATGATAGGGATATGGGTAGTGTGTTCGTTTTTTTGGAGCATGGAGCTCATTTCAATGCCATCCAATTTGGGCATCCTTATATCACTTATCACCAAATCTGGATTATGTTCCAGTGCCAAGGCATATCCTTCTTCCCCATTTTCCGCCAAAAGAACATTATAATAGTCGGCAAAAATATCCCTTAGTGAAATTTGCAATTCATAATTATCTTCAACCACCAAGATGGTCTTGCTTAGTTCCTGCTCCTCTTTCCTTTCAACAGCCGGTGATATCACAACTGAATCTTCTTCAGTATTCTCTATTATAGGAACATTGATGGTTATACCAGACTCCTCCTCCTTACCCCTATTTCCATAAATGGGCAGGGTTACGGTAAAACAACTCCCCTTTGAAGGGTCGGATTTTACATCAATTTGCCCATTGTGTAGATCAACTAGCTCCTTGGTCAGTGCCAATCCAATCCCCGTGCCTTCTTTTTGCTTACCGGAGTCAGCTTGGTAAAAAAGTTGAAATATATTGCCTAACTCCTCATCGGGGATACCTGGGCCAGAATCTATTACGGAAATTTTCACCTTATTGTCCCAATCCTCTATTACTACATCCAAGCTTATGGAACCTCCCTTAGGGGTAAATTTGAAGGCATTGGACAAGAGGTTAAAGAAGATATGTTCCAATTTTTCCTTATCATACCACATTTTCAAGTCCTCAGTGGGGTAGGTACATCTAAAGTGAATTCCTTTGAAGGAAGCTTGCTCCTGAAACGAACTGGAGATTTCCCTTAAATCTTCAACGATATTGTTCTCGGAGGGATGCAATACCAATTTTTCCAATTCCTTATCCCTTAGCGAGGTAAGTTCAAAAACGATTCGCGATAATCGCTCGGCATTGTTTGCGATCAATTTTAAACGTTGCTGTAACAGTACATTTCCGCTTTTTAAAGCACCTTCCAGCATATTTTCCAAGGGAATTAGAATAAGTGTCAATGGGGTTTGGATTTCATGGGACATTTTGGCAAAGAAATCCATTTTAAGGGCATAAAGTTCCCTTTCGTGGTCGCGCTGCAGTTCTTCTGCTATAATCCTATTCCTAAATCTAATCCAAACTACAACTGCATATAATAAGCCGAAGAACAATAGTGCATATATAAATTTGGCCGTTGATGTTTGCCAAAAAGGTTGTAATATTTGAATGTTCACGGATTTTTTATCAATATCCCATTCACCATTCCCAGATCCTGCTTTAACTTCAAAAACATAATTCCCAGGCGGTATATTGGTATAGGTGGCAATACGTTCCTTTTCTGAAAAAATCCAATTATCATTAAATCCTTTAAGTCGGTAAGCGTAGTGGTAATTGGAAAAAAGTACATTGTCTATGGCCAAAAAACGAAACGAAAATGATGATTGGTCCGGTTCTAGTTGTACATACTTTAACCTTTCCAGCCCGTTTTGAATTTGATTGGGAATGACCGCCATGGCGGGCTGGTTCAATATAGTAAGATCCTCGACAACCAAGCTTGCATTCGACTCCACTTTTTGTATTTGATTGGGTTTAAAATAATTCACCCCATTTAGCCCCCCAAAGTAATAGTAACCATCCGACCCTTTGTGGGCACTACGTTGCATATAAAAGTTATCTTGGAGTCCGTCCCTTACCCTAAAAACCTTAACAATGGAATCTTTGAGGTTATAGTGCCAAATACCATGGGCCGAACCCATCCATAAATTGTCGCTATTTTCTGCTAAAACCGATCTAAAGTTGGGCTTATCGTAGGAGCCTTTGATTTCTAATTCCCTAAACTCTTGCTCCTTTAAATCAAATTTCAGCAAGCTCCCGTTCACCAAGACCAACCATAGAGCCTTGGTACCATCGGTAGCCATGGACCATATATTATAGTTTTCATTGGCAATGATATCATCTTCAACATGTATAAACCTAGTGAAATCCGAGCGCGAAATGTCTTGGAGATCCTCATTGAAACGAAATAACCCACCACCATCATAGCTCACCCAAATATTTCCCGAAGCATCCTCTACGATACTCTGCGAAATGCTTCCACGGAGTCCTGCGGTTCCGTTATAAAATCTGGCCAACAAGGTATTCTTATCCGCATAGACATAAATACCAAAATCTGTTGCCAACCACAACCTGTCCTGGGAATCCTTGAAAACAAAACGCACGTCCATTACGCTGTTGTTATTAGAGTTTTTTATGGGTAATTTGGAAAACCTATCCCTGTCCCTATCGTAAACAAGCATGCCATTCCTATAGGTCCCTACCCATATATGGCCCTTGTCATCCTCATTTATGGAATGTATATAATATCCTTTGTTTCCACCCGAACTTTTAAAATACTGTTTTTCCTTACCTTCTACTGACACTTTTGTAATACCTTCCCCATCGGTCCCTATCCAAAGTGTTCCATCACTGGCCTTGAACGAGGACAGCACCCGGGTAGGTTTGTCTTGGGTAGATCCAGAATGATAATAGATTTTATCGTTACCATTTCGTAGGATATTAATATTCCCATAGTTCGTTAACACCCACAGGTTTTGTTTTAAATCTTCATTTATTCCTATTACCGTATTGCTACTAAGGGAAAATTTATTAATGTCCTTGTGTTTGTATATTTGTAACACTCCTGTATCTGGGTCTATTTTGTACAATCCATTTCCGTCCGTACCCAACCAAATAGCCCCATTTGCATCACAGTACATGGATATGAACAACTCGTTAAGTTGTGCCAATACATCTTCTTCCAGAATATCGTTCTCAACGAAGGATTCCCTGTTAAAATCGTACACTTTAATACCGTGCCCCATATAGGTTGAACCTATCCAAAGCCTATTTTTTTTATCCAACAACAGTTGTGTATTATCGGCCAGGGTATAATCGTAAGGCACATTGAGCTGCACCAATCGTTTATTTTTTAAATAATAGCTATATACGGGGCCCTTGTAGGTACTTATTATGAGTTGCTCAGATTTTCTGATGACCATGGAGTTTACCTGTCCCTGCCCCGAACCGTTACCTGGGATACTGGTAATACTATCCAACCTTCCACTTCTATGTTCATAGGAATAAATACTGCCTTTTTTGTTGACCCACCATAATTTATTATCCTCATGAATTACAATGTCTACCTTTTGTCCTATTTGAAAATCCTTTATTTTCTCATTTATGGATGAGTAATTGCCATTTTTCCCCAAGAAGGATAACTGTCCGTTTACCGAAACCGTCCAAATCACTCCCCTACCATCCTTAAATACCTTTTTTACCCGGTCTGATGGATCTTCATTCGCAAAAATTTTTTCCTTGGGAATAAATGTAAAGTCGTACCCATCATATTTGGATATCCCTGCCCCATGGGACATCCATACAAAGCCCATACTATCCTGCACCACATGGGACACCTTAATGTTTTGATTATTTAATGTAAAAGGTAAATGAATAAAATTGGAGTGATGTTGTGCAGATAGAAAGCAAGAGTATAACAAAGTAATAAGCAACACATGCCTACAACTCAAAGTAATGTTTTTTTCTCTTAATAGGTACATTTATCTAACTAACAATGCGTATTTATTCCACTGCAACAAATGTACCCATAAATCACTGCAATGGAAAGGAGAAATAATCTTCAAAAAGGTGGAAAAAAATTACAAACAACGTAAAATTCCTAAAATTCACCCCTACTAAGGTGAAAAACTACACTTTTAAATTTAACAATCATTTAATATTTGTAACGCACTACTTGTATACGTAAAACTTAGTCAAATAAAAATGAACGAAAGAAGAAATTTTATCAAAAAAACAGCCATAGGGGGAGCAGGAATAGCGCTACTTCCAAATCTTAGTTTTGGGATTAGTAACAGTAAAAATTCACATAAATTAAGGGTCGGGATAATCGGTGTTGGACTGAGAGGCACCAACCATTTGGATAACCTACTAAAAAGGGACGATGTTGTGGTTACCGCAATTTGTGATATAGACCCAAGAAGAATTACTATTGCACAGGAACATATTGAAAAGGCCGGACAAAAGAGAGCTAAGGTATTTGGTAAAAACGAACTGGATTACAAAAATATGCTCGCTTTGAGCGATATCGATGCTGTGGTCATTGCCACCCCTTGGTTGTGGCACACCAAAATGGCTGTTGATTCCATGAAAGCTGGGAAGTATACAGGTCTGGAGGTATCGGCCGCCAATACTTTAGAGGAATGCTGGGATCTAGTAAATACCCATGAGGAGACCGGGAGTCACCTTATGTTACTGGAAAACGTCAACTATAGACGGGATGTGTTGGCCGTACTAAATATGGTAAAGCAAAATGTTTTTGGAGAACTGTTACATTTTAGATGTGGTTACCAGCATGACCTAAGGGGCGTAAAATTCAATGACGGAAAAACGGCCTATGGCAAGGGAGCGGAATTTGGTGAAAAAGGTATCTCGGAATCGGCCTGGAGAACACAACATTCCGTTTTAAGAAATGCCGATGTATATCCTACCCATGGTTTGGGGCCTGTAGCCGTTATGGCCGATGTTAACCGTGGCAATAGGTTTTTGTCTTTAACATCCCATGCTACCAAAGGCGTGGGGCTGCATAAGTATATTGTGGATACAGCCGGAGAAAATCATCCCAATGCCAAAATAAAATTTAAACAGGGAGATATTATTACCTCTACCATAGAGAACTCCAACGGGGAGACCATTATTATAACCCACAATGTAAACAACCCTCATCCATATTCATTAGGATTCAAGGTTCAGGGTGCCCAGGGGCTCACTGATTTTGATTACCACACCCAAAGGATCCATATTGAGGGAATCACCAAAGGCCACGGATGGGAAGACATGGACGAATGGTTTAAAAAATACGATCATCCCTTATGGAAAAAATTCGGCGATGGCGCTACAGAAGCAGGCCATGGCGGTATAGATTTCTTTGTAATGAACGCCTTTGTAGAATCGGCCAAGAAGAATATTGCACCTCCCATGGATGCCTATGATGCCGCAGCCTGGAGTGCCGTTACCCCGCTTTCCGAACTATCCATTGAAAATAATGGGGAGCCCCAGGATTTCCCTGATTTTACTCGGGGTACCTGGATAAAAAGAAAGCCCTATAACTGGATGAAGGATACCTATTAAGATTATATACCAAAAAGATAAAATGAATTAGGGTTATTTGAGTTAGTTGTTGTTTTTTAAAAAACCCATTTCGTGAAAATGGAATGGGTTTAAACAAACCTACCAACCCCTGTAAATCACTAAACCCCATATAAACCCTTAAACATGAGAAATATGAGTCAAATATAGCAGTAGAAAAGCTTCTTCAAAAAATTCTTTCACAACCAAAAATTAACTTAAACTAGATCAATGAGAAAACCATTTTTTTATTTACTAATTCTAATCTTGAGCGTGTCAAATGTTGCCCACGCCCAAGACATAACGGTCCAAGGAACCATTTTAGATGACAATGGAGTTCCATTACCGGGAGCTTCTGTCGTAGTCAAAGGAACCTCTACCGGTACACAAACCGACTTTGACGGCAATTTTTATATAAACGTTCAGGGTCCTCAGTCCATTTTGGCAGTTTCCTATCTTGGCTTCAAACCACAGGAAATCCTTGTGGGTAACCAAACACAGGTCACCATCACCCTGGCTGCAGATGCCACACAATTGGACGATGTAGTTTTGATTGGGTATCAAAAGGTATTTAAAAGGGATGTCACCAGTGCTGTTTCCAGCATTAAGAGTGATGATATTGAAGGAATTCCTGTATTGGACGTATCAGGACTGATAGCTACCCAGGCTAGTGGTATCCAAAGTGTGAATATGACAGGTGCTCCTGCGGGACGTGGAGCTCTAGTTATTCGTGGTAATACAAGTATAGGTGGTGACATTGATGCGGACTTGGCCTACAGTAGTCCACTATATGTAATTGATGGGGTTCAGACCAGTCTAGAGGATTTAGCCGGTTATGGTGTCTCCAACGTTGACTTTTTGGCATCACTTAACCCCAACGACATAGCGAGTATAGATGTACTCAAAGATGCCTCTGCAGCCGCTATTTACGGATCTAGGGGAGCAAATGGGGTTATTATCATTGAAACTAAAAAAGGAGCCTCTCTTGACAAACCTGAATTTTCCTTTTCTACCAGCTTAGGATTACAGCCTAAACCTGAATTAGTACCAATATTGGTTGGAGGCGCTGAGCGACAGGCCAAAATGGACATGATCCAAAGATGGTGGCACACAGACGAATTGCAATCCGGACAAACGCCAATGATGTTAACGGATAGTATCAACCCAGCATTTAACAATAATGTGGATTATCAAGGACTTTTTTATAAGACCGGAATAGATCAACAATACGATTTTAGTGTCCGCAGTGGTAGTGAAAAAACCAATTATAGGGTTTCAATTGGGTACGACAACCAAGAAGGAGTTATAAAAGGTACCGGCGTAGATAGAGTTACTTTTTCATCCAATCTAAATTTTAAGGCTGGAGAAAAATTCAGAAACCAATTGATTACCA
The DNA here is from genome assembly GCA_963972175.1 of uncultured Arenibacter sp. Taxonomy (GTDB): domain Bacteria; phylum Bacteroidota; class Bacteroidia; order Flavobacteriales; family Flavobacteriaceae; genus Arenibacter. The sequence continues at coordinate 4,899 of CAXAVP010000018.1, read as the reverse complement.
GGTTTACACACACCGATCTGCAAACTGGCCAAGGAAATCCGTATCAGGGTAGTTTTAACCTGAATTCTTCACTCCCCGTAAATCCTGCAGGACTACAATCTTCTTTATTTTATATTTCCGATGAGAGAATAGAGTCCTTAAGCGGTGAATTAGAAGGGAAATTAAACGAAGATAGGACGGTGAATTTCACCATTTCCAATTTTGCTACCTATGACCTTTTAAAAGGTCTAAGCTTAAATTCGCAGTTGAGTTTTGTTTACGACAGTAACAAGAAAAATTTTTACGAACCTTCAACCATCAGAACGGAAGGTGATGGCTTTGCCAGTTATGCTCTATACAACAGAAAAAACCTAACTGCGGAAACCTATTTAAGTTTGTTCGAGAATATAGGGGCCGATGACGAACATGAAATTACGGGGGTTTTAGGAAATAGAATAGATTACAATCATTATGAGGATATGGCCATGACCGCTTTCGGTTTTGGGAGCGATGCCATCCAAACCATAAATAACAGATATACCCAAGATCAAATAAGTGGTTATACAGACATCAGTGCCAATGCACTGGTCTCCTATTTTGGACGTGTGAGCTATAAGTACAAAAACCGTTATATGATTGGAGGTAACTTCAGTATCGATGGTTCCTCAAGATTTGGTAAAGATGTACGTTGGGCAAAATTCCCTTCATTCAATGCAGGTTGGGTAATTTCCGATGAGCCTTTTCTTCAACCACATATCTCAAGCTTCATAGATTACCTAAAAATAAGAGGTAGCTGGGGTATCAACGGTAAGCAGTTCCCGGAAAACTACCTACGTTTCGGAAAATATAATCTAGGTTATGGTGGCAACCCTTATTGGGCCAACCAGATGAATGTTTCTTCATATGGAGGAGTAACCGGTGTTATCCCAAATTATGGTCAAATAGGGAACGCCTCACTATCCTGGGAGGAGACAGAACAATGGAATATTGGGTTTGACCTGGATATGTTCAACAGAAGGGTAAGTTTGGCATTTGATGCCTATAACAAGAGTACGGACAAGTTATTTTTTGATGTTGCTTTCCCCGCCTATTCCGGTTATAACTCCGCTCCTACAAACGTAGCCGGGGTATTAAACTACGGTTGGGAATCCATGCTACGTTACCACGTTTTCCCTAGGGAGAACGACCTTCGAATGGAATTGTCCGTTGGTTTTGCTCAAAACAAAAACTACGTTTCCAAATTGCCAAATGGCAACCAGGATTACATAGGAGGTGATTATGGATATGTTGTTGGGCGTCCGCTTAACCTGTATAAGATGTTCATTAATGATTATATCATTGATGATCTAGATCAATTGCCTGTAAACCCATTTACTGGAGAACCTTTACAAGGTAAATCCGCTTGGGCCAACATCCGACCAGGTTTTCCAATTTGGCAAGATCTTAACGGGGATTACTTACTTAATGAAGAGCACGATCTAAAATTAACTACAGACTACTCTCCTATTCCCGATATTACCGGTTCTTTCAATATAAACTTGCAGTATAAAAAATGGTACTTCCAGGCCTATAGTCAGTTCTCCTTTGGGGCTGATATAAAAAATACGGTACTCAACAGTTATATGGATAGTTATGATAGAGGTGGTGATGCCTGGGCCAGAAGAGGGCTTGCCGACTTAAGTGAATATACTTTCTGGGAACAACCTGGGGATGGTGCCGCCGGTGTAGACTTTCCTGCACTATATCCACAGAGCCCAACACTTGGAGCATTTTACGGCTTCAGGGGCAATCAGACCCTTTGGATAGAAAGTGGTGATTATTGGAAAGTTAACAATGCTTCAATTGGATACACTTTTGACCAGAACGATAATTTTATGAAGAACATTGGCCTAACACGTTTAAGAATCTACGGTGCAATGTTGAACCCATACCAATGGCAGAGATCCAAAAAAGTGGTTGATGCCTCTATGGTAGATGCCAAAGGACACACTTATGGAAATGGATACCCACAAGCTAGAACTATCACTATTGGAATCGACACAAAATTTTAAATTATAAAACCATGCAACAAATGAAGAGTTTTAAAATATATATCATGGTCTTGTGCCTATTGGGTACGGCAAGTTGTTCAGATTTGTTGGACCAAGAACCGATAAGCATTACACACCCAGATGTGTTTTGGGATAGTCAGGCCAATGCCGAACAGGCAGTAGCAGGAGCCTACGGCTTGTTCAAAGAAGCCATTATGACCCAATCCAATTTTCTTTATTGGGGAGAATGGACAGGAATGACTTTTATGAATAGCCGCAACTGGATCGTTAACTACATTGAAGGTAGTGGCAATTACGTTTTGGCCTACCGCGATGCTTCCAGAAACTGGAAAAACTTTTATAGGGCTGCCAACTGGGCCTATACCATAGAACAATATATTGACGGTATGCCCGAAGAAATGTTCGATTCCAAAAGTGAAAAGGATAGACTGTTGGGCGAAGCCGCATTTATAAGGTCTTTGACTTATTTTTATATGGCCCGTATTTGGGGAGATGTTCCAATTGTTGAACAATCAATTGAAAGTTCTGACCAGTTAATTTCAGAGGATGGATACATTGTGGAAAACCCCAGGGTAGATGAATTGGTAGTATTGGATTACGCCCTAGATGCTGCCAATAAAGCCATTGGTTTACTGCAATATTCCACTCCAGGAGCATCCAATTGGGCCATTAAAGCCAATAAAGGAAGCGCAGAAGCCCTAAAGGCCCACATTACCCTTTGGTATGCCAGTAGGGATAATGACAATCCAGAAATGATTCAGGAAGCCATAGATGCAACTACATCTGTTATTAACAACAGTGGAGCAAGTTTGATTGATTACGCTAATGAAGGAAAGGACGGATTTGATAGAATGTGTATTGGACAATCCGAAACCGGATTATTTGAAATTAATATCAACGCGAATATGAACGAGTCCTTTCGTTTAGGTGCTAATGACGGTAATCATACTGGACTAACCTTAAATTACCCTGTTTGGCAAAACGTTAATAATGGGGTAAGTCCTTACATGGATCCGGACTTCTATGGAAATGAAATGATGGCCACAGATGCCGATAGAGCCAACGATGTTCGCAAAGACCTTTTCTTTTATGAATATGGAACCAATGCAGACTACTCCTACCTTCAGAAATATTCGCATTCCTCACAGGATGAAGCTTCAGAAAACGCATATGCCCAATTTTCTGAATCCAATATCTTAATTTTCAGGTTGGCCGATATGTATTTATTAAGAGCTGAGGCCAATGCTAGAAAGGAATTATCTGGACCTACCATTTCTGATTTAAACAAGATTAGAAGCAAAGCAAATGTTCCTGATTATACGGGAGGAACAGACCGTGAATCCTTGATGCAAGCCATATTTGATGAACGGGCCATTGAATTTGTTGGTGAAGCCCAATCCGGTTATGATAGAATACGTATGGATTATTTCGATGGAGTACCATGGGCAAACCAAGCAAGAAACGCTAAAAAAGGCTATTTCTGGCCCGTACACCCAGATATTATATCTAGGAACCCATCAATTCTCCAAACTGAATATTGGAGAGGAAAATTGTAGACTATTTTTTTGAACTAAAGACAAAAATCATAATGAAGAAAATAATATTCATTTTAACCGCGGTTATAGCCCTTTACTCCTGTGAAAAAGATGGGAATTATCTTACAGATGGTGGCACCAGTAACCAAGAAGTGGGAACCACAACAATGGAGTTTTTCAAATCCCATAGTCAGTTGGACACTTTAGCTATTCTAATTGAAAGAGCAGGAATGGAAGATTTGGTAAATGGTAACAATACCATCTTTGCTCCCAATAATCTTTCCATTAAGAATTATGTTAAAACTATATTGGCAGAAATGAGGCATGAAGACCCACAGGCAGAATATACCATAAACGATATCCCTTTGGATACCCTTACCAAGTATATGGGAGGATATATTATACCCGGAAAAATTAAAAGGGAAAACATGACCTTGGAACAAGGGAAAATCTATATCGCAGAGAATGGCGAGGAGAGAAGAATATCCTTGGAACCCACAGATCAATACAATGGGGAGTTGGATTCCAAACCAGAATATGTTTATTTCACATACAAACAGGGAGAAGATTGGGACCCCTGGGATGATATAACAGATGACGATAAAGTAGTGGTGAAAACATCGAATTTAATCTCAACCAACGGGGTAATTCATGTTCTACAGGGAAACCATACTTTATTCAATTATGAAAGGGACTAATAAAAATCATAAAAACAAAAAGATGAAAAAAATATTTTATTCCATACTGATCATTATTGTAATGGTTGCATCTTGTCAGCCACCGGAGGTGGGTTATATCAGTGATAATATCCACGCCCTGGAAGATACCATTGTTGTTCCTCGTGGGGTATTTAAAGTTGGGGCTGCTCCGGCAATAGAAGGGTCAACCTACCCCTTAAAGTGGGAGATTACAAGTGTTACAGATGCCCAAGGTAACCCTACAAATGATCTATCCGACGAATACGAGCTATTAACCTGGAAATCCACTTTTAACGCCGATACAGATACCACACTGGCATTAGTGGAAGAAAAGTTGGAGTTGGGAGATTATCCAACCATTATGATAAATGAAGTGAGCGGTCAATTAGCCTTTACCCAAGCTAGTAAGTTTGTTACCAACAATGACATTTTCAAGGTAAACGTTAAAGCGACCAACGTAAGGGGTGAGCGTCAGCTGGATGACTTTGTGATTGTAAAATTAGATGATTTTCAACCCGTCGAATTCCCTACAGAAATGCGCTCAAGATTGCAATTGGGTATAGATGGTGGAGCTTATGACATTGCCTACACTTCCAAGATTGTAAACAATTTTGATGAAGCTGTTCCCAGTGTATT
>CAXAVP010000017.1:0-31763 GCA_963972175.1 uncultured Arenibacter sp. | reverse complement strand
CCAACATTGGACAGGGTATATAATCCCGGTAAGGTAAGCACATCACCCCCTCCATAGAGGCTTGTATTTCTACTATTTAAGTAGTTGCCACCAACAGAAGGGTTAAACCTAAAGTCACCTACTTTTTTATCATAGGAGAATAGGAAATCTATATTGGCCTCCCTTTCATCCAGCTTCGTTTGTTCGTATGCCCCAAATGGTTTTACGGCAGAACTACCAAATCCGTCGTAAGACCAAGGATAAATGGACTCGATCTTCTCGTTATTGGCACTATAAGACACCCGGCCCATAGCAGTTAAACCAGGCATAAGATCAATATCCAATCGCATATTCCCAAAACCACGGATCTGATCTAAGGTTCTGTCCCTTTCATAGGCAGAAAACCATGGATTATTAGGTAGGGCCCCAGCTCTTCTCTGTTTTGCACCCTCTACTTCCCAATAATCTTTAAGGTCATTGATATTTACATGCGGCGGGTTAGCAAATATATCCATATAAATATCATCATTGCCGTTGTTGGTTAGCGGTAAATTATCTGATGAAGGTTTGGAAATAGTAATATTGGTGGTGACCTTTACCTTGTCGGTAATCTTATAGCTGGTCGCCAACGAAAATCCAATTCTTTTCAATTCCATTCCAGGTGTAATTCCATCACTTTTCATGTGGTTAAGGGACAGATTAAAACTACCGCGGTCATAATTTCCACTTACACTGGCATCTGTCTGGGTAGATAGCCCTGTTTGAAAGAAATCCCGTAGACTATTATCATACATAACCAAAGGTTGGGCTTCCCCATCGGTATTCCATTGTACTACCTCTGTACCTGCCCGTGGACCATACCAATACTGCCAAGACGATTCGTTGAACTGACCTTTTTGACCCGTGGTGAAATCACTTTGCAAATCAAAATAATTATAGGGAACACTAAGGGTTGTACTCTGAGTGAATGAGACCCCGATTCCTTTTTTGGCTCCCTCACCGGAATTGGTAGTAATAAGAATTACCCCGTTACCCGCTCTAGAACCATAGAGGGCGGCAGCACTGGCCCCCTTTAATACGGAGATACTGGCTACATCCAATGAGCTTATATCGCGCATTGCATCAGTATTTCCAACAGGAGAACCGTCAACAACAAGCAGGGGCTCGTTGTTACTGGTCAAAGAAGTGTGACCTCTAATAATCACATTCATTTCAGCATTTATGTCGCCCCCCATTTCGTTTATTTGCACGCCCGACATCTTACCGGAAAGTCCACTTAATACATTGGTATTGGGCTGTTGATTTAATGCTTTAGCTTCCACCACTGCTACGGCATAGCCCAAAGCCTTTTTTTCCCGTTTCATACCTAAGGCCGTAACCACAACCTCGTCCATTTTTTCAGCGGCATAATTCAGCAGCACCTCTATGGAGGTTTGATTTCCCACCACCACTTCCTTGGTTTCCATACCAATATAGGAAACAACGAGCACCGCTTGTGCATTGGGGACCGCAATAGTGAAGTTTCCATCAAAATCGGAAACAACCCCTTTGGAGGTTCCTTTTAAAACAATGTTTGCTCCTGGCAATACCTCTCCATCAACATCTTTTACAGTTCCAGATATTTCAATTTGTTGTGCAGCAATTTCGAATTCTTCCAATTCGTTACTAATAATATCTGAATCAAAAAGTGTGGACTCGGTAGGCTCATAAACATGTGCACTAACATTGAACTGGGCATAACATAACAGCAAGATAGATAGTGTGATTTTTAAATAATTGATAGGAGGGCAGGACCGCCTACTCCCAACGTTAAGAAGGATTTTCATAATTTAGAATTGATTATTTGATGGGTATTTAATTACTCATAATTGGAAAGTGTTCGCGCATTTTCCAATTGTTATAATGTGTTGTTGTTCATTTGGTTTATTTCATATGTTTTTCAGTTTATAGTTGTGTTAGATTAATTTTCAGCACTCGGGCCAGGCTTGGGTTTCATTCTGCTGCACTAGCTGTGTAATGCATTACACAAGTATAACTCCGCAATCCTAAATTTCCCGCTATAATATTAAGTCTTTAACCTAAAGTAGGCTTTATCGATTAAGCATCATTAGATTACTATATTGTTAAGAATAAACTCTGAACAACTCAGTCGCTTTATCGATTAAGCAATTATAATAATAAAATTTTGATTATTTAAACAATATACCTTAAAATAATTAATGTATTTCCAAACATTTAGCTTTTCTTCTTGTTTTACCACAAAAAACAAACCAGGCCCGGATACAAAACGTATCCAAGCCCGGTCTCACCAATTAATATAAAAAAACTACCTTACTGCAGCAACCACATTTTAGACCACTGATCATTTTCAGCAGGCTGCAATTTACCTATTGCTTGCAACATATTCTCTTCATTAAAAGGATCATCATAATAAAACCTAAGAGGTATTTCTTGCCCCCTGGTCCCTGCTATAATATTGACACTTAAATTTGGAAGGCCCGTTCTACGCCAATCGAACCATGATTCTGGAGTAAGCCACTGAGAAATCCATTTTTGGTGCATAATAGGCTCCAATTTATCTGTGGCATCATTAAAGATCTGTTCCGCCCGGGCCATATACACTCCTTCATTAAAAGGAATAAGGATGTTGTTTTCCTTATCATACACCGCAGAGGGATCTCCGTCCGTAATTTCATACTGCCCCATTGACAATTGAATGCCGCTATTGTAATAATCCAATGCGCTATTGGATATCCACCCTCTGACACTTGCCTCGGCCAAAATAAATTGTACCTCAGCAGCATTCATTAATACTGCCTTAACCAATGGATTGGCATCCTCCGCATACATTTCAGTTAGATACGACGCATGAGGATTGGATGCCGCAGCAAGATAAACGCTTTCATCTAGAGATGCTATCACCTCATTGGCATTGATGCCATCCGCAAATTTGTGAAACTGGTTAGGGTCTGTCAAGGCCACTGGCAAACCAACAAAAAGGGACGTATTTACATCATTCTCCTTATTTCCATCATTGTTTCTTGCGTCTATATCTTCAGTGGTATATCGTTTTAACACCCCATTTTCCAGTACAATCTCATTGGTGGCTCCCTGAAAAATCTGAACATCTACCGGTCGTACCCAAGCAGTTAGTCTTGGATCGCCCAGGGCAGTCAAATCATCAACTATGGTAGCAGATGGTTTTCTACGATAAAATTCAGAGCGGTTACTACTTCTTAAGGGTCCACCGTACCAACTGTTGTCGCTGTTGGTTCCTACAAATTCTATGGCCGCATTATCGTCATTGTCCTCTAAAATAGGATACTCGGCACTATTTCCTACTATAGCCGAAATTTCTGCAGCTGGATCAATATCGATACCTCCCTTTTCGGATAAACGCATATAATACCTGAGGCGCAAGGAATTGGCCAATTTACGCCACTTAAGGGCATCCCCTTGGTATACAAGGTCTGCATCTGCAACTTCTTGTATGACCCCGGCTCCTGTTAGAAGGGTATTTGCTTGTGCTAAATCGTTTATGATCCCCTTAAAAATAGTCTGTTGATCATCATATACGGGCTTAAAAAATTCGTCCCCTCCATTTTCTGCCAATAAGGCATTGGCATAAGGCAAATCACCAAAAAAAGACGTTAACATCCCATACCAATAAGATTTCATGATAAGGGCCACCCCCTGATAGTAATCCTTGACCTTTCCTGTCTTTTCCTCCTCTGCCCTATCAAAGATATATTTACTATCTTTTAAAGGCTCGTAATAGTCTGCATAACTGGTAGCCTGCCAGTTAAAATTAAATCGGTCGTAACTGGTAAAATCCCGTTGCAGGTATTGGGTGGCAGCACTAATCTCTGACGCACCCATATTAAGTTCTGAAGTCATGGTTGCCGATTGGGACAAAATACCTGTAAGCACAAATTTTATGTCTATCTCTGTATCCGGCAAACTATTGGGACTTACATTTATCTCCTCCAAAGATTGGGTGCAGGATGTAGCAAAAAGTACTACCATGGGCAGTAACAGTGCAATTATATTATTCTTAATTCTAGTCATCTTTATTTTTTTTAGAAACTCATGTTTAGTCTAAGGCCTACTGGAGCGGTCCAAGGGGCCACATTCCATTCTTCAAAACCTTGTGCGCCTTGGTCATAGGCTAGTTCAGGATCTATCCCGATTCCTGCTTTGGTCCAAAGCATAATGTTTTTGGCATAAACGGAGATGGCCACATTATCAGCCGAAATAAATTTGGCCAATTGGGCAGGTAGCTCATAGGTCATGGTAATGTCCCGCAACTTAACAAAGGAAGCGTCGTACAAGAATGCATAACCAGTTCTCCAAAAGCTACCACTAGACTCAACTACCCTATAGGCGTCAAATAATATGGTACCTTCGTCCCCAAAATTTTCGGTATAGGTGCCATCGCCATTGTCTATTACACCCGGAAAGAAAGCTCCGTTATAATTTCCGTTAAATTCAAAGCCACCTAATTCTTGATTTCTTCCTCCAACCCATACATCGTTGTCCCTATAAATAGGATTTGATTTAATTTCATTGGCCAGTGCGGTCCTATCTCCAAAAGAATTGGCATCCAAGATACCTGAATAGGTACTGGAACTGATCCCATTTTGCCAGTCCTCAATTTTACCGGAACGTGCCATTCGCTTCATGGATTCGGAGTAGAAATCACCACCTTGTCTCCAGTCGAAACTAGCAGAGAGGGTAAAGTTTTTATAGCGAATGGAAGTGTTCATCCCAACGGCGAAATCGTTGTTAAAATTCCCCATCTTCACTTGGTTTTCCCGAGTTCTATCAACTTCCCATCTACCATTGGAGTCCAATATGTTCCATCCCGCATACTCACCTTCCTCTACCTTTTTTATATATGGGGAATACATATCCCCAATAATCCCTCCTACTTTTGTATGGGCACCACCATCAGTTCCTCCCCCAAACCTAACAAGGTCTATACCGTCTACCAATTCTACCAATTTGCTTTCCTGTGTGGTGAAATTAAAGTTCATGTTCCACTCCAAATCTTCCGTTCTAATGGGAACCATATTCAATCCAAATTCCAGACCGTAATTTTCTACATTCCCTGCATTAATGGTGGTACTGGTATATCCCGTAAGTGGAGAGACATTCACATTTAAAATTTGGTTTTTGTTTTGAGTCTTGTAGTAGGTGGCTTCTAGTCCCAATCTCCCCTTAAAAAAACCTAAATCAGCTCCTACCTCATAAGAAGTAGCTATTTCTGGTTTTAGCTTTGTATTTGGCATACTGCTAGGAAGTGAATAGGTAAAATCATCACCCCAAAATCCCTGTGTTAAAGTTGGGTGAATTAAATAAGGCTCCGTATCCTTTCCTACTTGGGCCCATCCAGAGCGTATTTTTAGTAAGGAAACCCAAGCAGGCATTTGTACCATTTCAGAAAGCAGGACACTTCCCGAAGCGGAAGGGTAAAAGTAAGAACTGTTTTCCTTGGGAAGGGTACTGGACCAGTCGTTACGCGCTGTTAAATCCAGGAAGAGCATATTTCTATAGCTTAATGTAGCCATTCCATAGACACTGTATACCGCCTTTTTAAAAGTTCCGTTGCTGTATTCCAAACCTCCTCTAGTTACATTGGAAAGGGTAAACAAGCCGGGAAGCACCAAATTGTCACCTCCAGAATTATAGGTATTTACCTCACTGTTCAATATATTTCCACCTACAGAAGGCGTTATTTGGAAATCCCCAATTTTTTTATCATAGGCAAACAAAACATCTACGTTGGTTTCCTTGGAGTTACTAAGGTCTAGGTTATACGCCCCTGTTGGTTTGGTAGTACCACCACCAAATCCTTGAAAGGACCACGGTTTTAGCGTTTCCTCTTTATTGTAATTACCACTATAGGCCACACGGGCCATAGCATTAAAATTAGAGGTAATTTCCCAGTCCAGCTTAATATTTCCAAAACCACTTAGTTTGTCAAACTTGTTTTTCCGTTCATTGGCGGAAAACCAAGGGTTGTTGTAACCTTCAGTAACCTTGCGTTGTTCAACGTTGGGTGTTTCCCAATAATCGTCTTTTAGGTCATTGATATTAATATGTGGTGCAATATTGAATAGATCAAAATATTGATTATCGCCACTTAGATATCGAACTGGATTATTGTCCGAATTGGGGTTGGAAATATCAATGTTAGTGGAAACGGTTACATTATCCGTTAATTTATAGGCCGTATTCAGTCGCACACCCAACTTTTGAAGTTCGGTGCCTGGAGAGTAGCCTTCCCCCTTTAAATGGGATATTGCCAATCTAAAATTACCCTTGTCATAATTTCCACTTATACTGGCATCATTTATGGTGGTCACTCCTGTTCTAAAGTATTCTTTTTGGGGGTCATCATAAAACTTTAATGGTACTGCTTCACCATTGCTGTTCCATTGTACGGCAGAGCCTCCCTCTTCAGGACCATACCAATGTTGCCATGTAGCTTCATCAAAAATACCTCGTTGCCCATTGGTAAATCTATCCTGGGTCTCAAAATACTTATAGGGCGTATTTAAGGTGATTGTAGAGGAGACCGAAACCCCAATCCCTTTTTTAAGGCCCTCACCAGATTTAGTAGTAACAAGAATTACCCCGTTACCTGCCCTGGAACCGTAAAGCGCGGCTGCACTTGCTCCTTTTAATATGGAAACACTTTTAATGTTCATGGCGCTTATATTACCCAAAACAGCAGTACTTCCAACAGGTGAACCGTCTACAACAACCAAAGGCTCATCATTTCCGGACAAGGAAGTCCTTCCCCTTATATACACATAGGTTTCCGCATTTAGGTCGTTTCCTGCCCTTCTGATATCCAAACCAGAAACCCTACTACTCAACCCACCCAAGGCATTCTCTTGGGGCACCAGGTTCATTTCTTCGCCATCAACCTCTCCTACGGAGTATCCCAAGGCTCTTTTTTCACGCTTCATTCCTAATGCCGTAACCACTACTTCGTCCATTTTTTGGGCAGAAGGGTTCATTACAACATCTAAATTGGCGTTGTCCCCTACAACAACCTCTTTTGTCTCCATTCCTATATAGGAAAAAACCAGAACGGTTTGCGAATTGGGTACCGCAATACTAAAGTGGCCATCAAAATCGGTCACAACCCCTTTGGTGGTTCCTTTTATAACCACGTTGGCACCTGCTAAAATCATACCATCGCTATCCTTAACGGTGCCCTGAATTTCGGTCTGCTCCAATTTTTCTACTTTGGGAGCGCTTTTTCTAAGAGGTTTGTCCGTATTTAATTTTAGGATTATATGTTTGTCCAACACTTCATAGTACACATTTGTATTTAGAAAAAGGGTTTGTAATATATGCTTCACCTTTTCCTTGGATACCTTTATGGTCACCAGTTTATTTACATCCACGTCCTTTAAATTGTACAGAAATTTAAACTCGGTATTGGATTCAATCACATTTAGCACCTTTTCTATGGGGACCTCTTTAAGATCCAGGCTTATTCGGGTGTTTTGTGCATAATTATTGGCCCTAATATTAAACAGGGCAATAAACAGCAAAAGGGTGGTTAATTTCATTTTTAAGCTCAATTCAGGAGGACACAGAAGCCTACTCCTAATTTTAAGAAGGATTTTCATATTTTTGTAGTGATTATTTTGATGAGTATTTATTTGCTCATTGGTACTTGGCTGGGAGATGTTCGCGCATCTTCCAGTTTTTTTTTAAATAAAGTTGGGTCTTGGTCTTTACTTCATATATTTCTAGTTTATGGTTATTATATTGTTCTCTATGACATAGTTAAACTTATAGCTTTTGTTGAAGGAGCTTAAGATTTGATCCATTTTTTCATCTTTATCAAAACTGGCACTGAAATATTGCTCTTCCAACTCTTTATTGTTGTTTACAATGGATACGTTGTAGGCCCTCTCCAATTTTTTGATGATATTTTTAAACTGGGTTCCCCTGAACACCATCCTACCGGTTTTCCAACTGGTATACAGCCCCGTATCTACCTCTTCCATGGAAATATTGCCATTGGTCTGGTTATAAACACCCTTAAAACCGGGTTTCATTAAAGTGGCCGATTCCGCAGTGTATACCTCCTTATTGTACAGACCAACCGAGCCTTCTACCAAAACCGTGGTAACATCATTATCCTCAGGGTAGGAGGAAAGATTAAATTGGGTACCCAGAACACGAACCCTTAAGTCCCTTACATGGACGACAAACGGACTGGCACTATCTTTTTCCACCTGAAAATAAGCCTCCCCTTCCAAGCTTACCTCCCGTGTCTTGCCTCGTAAGAAGTTCACTGGATACTTTATGGAAGAACCAGCATTTAGGAATATGGTGCTGCCATCGGCCAATTCCAATTCAAACTGCTTCCCATTGGGGATATTAAGTTGATTATAAACCAGTTCACCTGATTCCTGTACAGTACCATAACTAAGGGTATTCCCCTTCTGAATCCCAACCTCCTTTCCTTTGGCATCGGTTATTTTGCGTTTGCCCTCCTCATCAATGACCATTATCTTGCCATTCTCCAATTGTAGGGTTATCTGATTGGGATCTATAATTTGCTGTTCTTTATTAGGGCGAAGGTTTTGAAGGTATAGATAAGCCAGCCCAAGAACCAGCACAAAAACAGCCGCCAGCTTATATAGGATGCTTTTCTTCAATCTAGGGGCCGGAGCCTCTTTTTTTCTAATTTCACGGAGCAGGCGCTCTTTACCAGGCCTATCATCTATCTCATTAAGCCCCGTATTAATGGCATGGTGCAATAAAACATACTCCTTAAAAAGCTTTTTATTGGAGGGGTCTTTGACCCACTCTCCCAAATCCTTCAATTCTTTTTCGCTTGCCGTATTGACAAGGTATCTTTGAATATTCTTTTCTATATCGGATGGAATCATTTCGTCTGTTATATATCTTATGACGAAAGCTTTTTGGGCTACCCTAGGTTTTATTTAAAAAAAATAGGTTTTTAATATACCATTAAAACTAAACAGGAAATAAGAGTACATAAGAGCAGTAAACCTCACTTTTCCAAGTAGTAGAACTGGGAACAACCTTTAGGTGGACCCCACAGCAACTTGGATAAAAAGGATAAACCAGGCCCTATTGTCAACAGAGCAAAGTATATCTGCAATAATGTATAGGACCTATACCTAAAAAATTTACTTTCTTGGTCTAGGCTTCCTTATCAGACTATCAGCAGGGTAATTGGCCTTTAAGTAGGCCATCTGGTTTTTGGCCCAAGTTGTTATTTTCTGTTGTTGCTCTTTGGAAAGATCGGCTTCTGGGTGCAAGCCAAAATAGGTATAGGAAGGTATGGGCATTTCTTGTTCTTCCACCATTTCCACAATTTCTTCAAACTTGTGGTTTTGAACCGCCAATGGCAGCTTGGTGAAATTTGAATAGTTTAGATGTCGCTTGCCATCGGTTACATGGTTGTTTAGCCACCAGGCCACGGGTTGGATATTGGAATACCAAGGGTATTCCGTTTTATTGGAGTGACAATCATTACAGGACACCTCCAGCAAATGTCCTACATCTTGGGGAACCTCATATTTGTGGGAAAGGGCATATGTTGTATCATTGGATTCGTTCTTAGCAGGTTTTACAAATTGGATAAGGAGCAATACAACACCTAGGCCTATAAGTATTTTCTTTAGCATATTGAGTATGTTTTTACCACGAGGCTTCCACATTCGCTTAATAGGTTGCCACAACTAAAATAGCAAATTATTGACATGTATTATACTAAGATCAACCTTCAGACTTTATTCACTCTTTATCTATAAATAATCCAAGACACATTCTTTTTAAGTATGGCCACCATAAAACCCATACTGATTATTTCATGCTAAAGTTTTCCTAACATATTGATTATTTTCCCTTAACCCTAGAAGCTATGAAATAGTACTATTTTTGGGCCAACCTTAAAAAGGAAACGTTCTTATAATGCGATTTGAGTTAGCTATTCCAAACCGATGTTCCCATCGGTTTTTTTGTTTACCAGTACTAGAGCACCACTCACAAAAGTCCACCCATCCTTAAAATAGTATTTTTACTTCTCACAGCGGTTGCGCTTAAACTTTTAAGAAGCTACTATACCATTTACCCGATAGTTTTACCGTCCTTTTCTGACTGGAAAAGTCAACATACACCAATCCAAATCGTGGATAATAGCCTTCTGCCCATTCAAAATTATCGGTAAATGTCCAAACAAAGTAGCCACTAACTTTACAACCTTCCTGCTTGGCCCTGTAAATTTGTCTTATATACGATTGTAGATAGTGCAGCCTATCGGAATCCACTATCTTCCCCTGCTTATAAACATCCTCAAAGGCGGCTCCATTCTCGGTAATGACAATCTTATCTATTGCCTTATAGTTGTTGAATTTCTGGATCATATTATATATACTGGGCGGATAAACTTCCCAATCCATCAGGGTGGTTTTTACCTTTCGCTTGGAGGCTTTTACAATTTTGGCCCTTAAGTATGGCACAAAATAGGAGTGTTTTACCTTTTCGCGGGTATAATTTTGCAAACCGATAAAATCAAAATTGAATACTGCCCGTTCAAGGTCACCCGGCATTATATAGTCCTGTATACGCTTTAAGACCGGCACTGCATCCACGGGGTACCCCATACCTAGTAGAGGCTCTATAAAAAGTCGGTTAAGCAGGGTATCTGCTTTTTCTGCCGCCCTATGGTCCTTGACCGTGTTGCGGTACGGACTAATCTGGGAGCAGGAAAAAGTGGTTCCAATATTGGCCCCGGCAACCCATTTACGGAGTATCCTTCCGCCAGCGGCCTGACAAAGTACGGCATGGTGAACGGAGGGCAAAAAATTGCCCATTCCCTTTTTACCGGGGGCATGCACTCCCAAAAAATAACCGGCCCCTGTAAAGACCATGGGCTCATTCAGCACCATCCAATTTTTTACCCTATCCCCAAAACTAATGGCACATACCCTTGTGTATTCCTCAAACCATTCCACGATCTTCCTGTTGGCCCATCCGCCTTTTTTCTCAAGGGCAAGGGGGAGATCCCAGTGATATAGGGTTACCCACGGCTCTATGTCACACTCCAAGCAAAAATTAATGACCTTATCATAAAACTCCACTCCCATGGTATTTATTTCTCCGGTTCCATTGGGGAGTATCCTGGACCACGACAAGGAAAACCTAAAGTGGCCAATATTCATCCTCTTCATTAAAAGGATATCCTCTTGGTACCTATTGTAAAAATCACATGCCTCCTTGGCGTGCTGATCTTTATAGGTATTCCCTTTTTTGGCCGTAAACTCGTCCCAAATACTTGCCCCTTTATTGTGCAGGTCATGTGCCCCTTCTATCTGAAAGGCGGCGGTAGACACCCCCCAGACAAAATCCTTTCCAAAGTCGGTCGCTTGTAATTCAAATAGATCCGGTTTATCGGGCATACCAACTGGGCTATTTTAGAATAAGACTGGCCTCTTCCAGAATCTGCTGTATGATCCTTTCTGTCTGATCCTGATAGTCTACTTCTACTACCCTATCATTTTCCAGCCAATCCCTTATTTTCCCCAAGTGCTTGCTCTTTAAGGATTTTATTACCGGAACCCCCATTTGCTTTAGGGCCGCCGCATTACATTGCTGCTCATATTGCCCTTTCATAGGGATCACCATCAATTTCTTTTTAAGGTACAGGGCCTCGGCCGGGGTTTCAAAGCCCGCACCGCACAGTACTCCCTTTGCCTTGGCCATACTGTCTACAAATGCCTCATTGGTAATGGGCCGTATACTGATGTTCTTTCCTACGAATTCATTTGCGTTATGTTTGGAAAAAACTTCCCATTTTATATGGCTTAGTTCTGAAAGCACTTTTAATATTCTTCCATCGCTATAGGAGGGCAGGTATACGGTGTAATGTTCTTCTGTGCCAACCTTGGCCACTCTTATGTCCTGCCTAATGATAGGTGAAAAGATCCTATTGTCATACGGTTTAAAATGAAGGCCGTATGCCGTGGTCGTAGGGGCATAATTTTTCAGGATAAACTTCCCCATTCTATCAGTTTTCTTGGGTTTTGGGGCCAAGGCAGAAAGTACTGCCGCCTGGTGACTAAACCCAATGCAGGGTTTGTTTTGCATTCTACAGGCCCAGGCCGTTACCGGTTCAAAATCGTTCAGGACCAGGTCGTAATCCTTTATGGGAATAGAACGTATCTCCTGCTGCAATCTTGTGGCGTTGGCTTTTAGGTAGGTCCGCCACAAATTAACATTGCCTTGTTTTCCAAAAATAAAACTCAGCCCTTTTAATCGGTATTTAACGGGATGCGGAATCTCTATATCTGCCTGTATCCCGCTGACCAGAATATCCAATTTTACACCTTTTTTTTGCAGTGCAGGCACAACATCCCTAGCCCTACTTAAATGCCCATTGCCAGTTCCCTGAATGGCATAAAGTATCTTCATAGTAATTATATTATTGCAGGTAAATTTGGTAAAAAATTATTTATCATCTGTCGAGGCCAATAATTGAAATTCCTTTACCAAATTTTGAAAAAGCTGGTCTTTATCCAAGATTTCTTCGGCAGGCTCATACAGGCTATCGTCCTTGTCTATGACCGCCACATCATCCATATAGTGATACAAGCTCCATGCCCCCTTATTAAACTCCAAACTTGTTAAATTCTCTATCCAATCCCCAGAATTTAGATAGGTCACACTCCCCTTGTCTGTGGCAATTTCCTTTATTTCGGGTTGGTGTATGTGTCCACAAACCACATAATCGTACGCATTGTCTATGGCAATATCGGCAGCGATCTGTTCAAAATCGTTTATGAACTTCACGGCCGACTTTACGCTGTTCTTAATTTTTTTTGACATGGAAACCGGACCTTTCCCTATACTTTTGCTAAAATAATTAATAGCCCTGTTCAGCAAAATTAACATGTCATATCCCGTGGCTCCCAATTTGGCTATCCACTTGGAATGTTGCATGGTTAAATCAAAAACATCTCCATGAAACATCCAGGCCTTCTTCCCATCAACTTCCAACACCACTTTATTCACAATATTAAAAGACCCCAATTGAAAACCTAGGAATTTCCTCAACATCTCATCGTGGTTTCCTACTACATAATGCACTTTCACCCCATCTGCCACCCACTTCATAATTATCTTGACCACCTTCATATGCGATTTTGGCCAATAGCGTTTGCTGAATTGCCAAATATCTATGATATCTCCATTTAAAACCACTTCTTTTGGATTAATGGATTTTAGATACTTCACCAGTTCTTTTGCATGGCATCCGTAGGTACCCAAGTGTACATCGGACAACACCACTAATTCTACAGGTCTTTTTTTCATAAGGCGGGGTTGGTTTGGTTTGGTGGTAATTTAATTGGGTAGCTTAGGAGGAAGCTACCTAATCCAAGCATCCATAGCGTAGCTGGCATAGGGGAGTTTGTAACAACATTAATTCTCATGCATGGAAAATCAGAATACTTTCAAAGGTTGTAATTTCCAATGGATTGGATTGTAGAATGGACTTTAAAATTAGGTTAGCGCAAGGTTAAGATTCTGTTTTGGAAACACAGCGTTTACCGCTGGGCCAACAGCTTATAAGCAAATTACAGTCAAATCCGGCATGGGGCCGAGTTGTATTGGTGCGGGACAAAAAAATAGGTATTGACCCAATAACAGTCCTTAGCAGTATAGTAAAGAAATTGAATGGCTATTTGGGCTTAGACCTTTACAAGGTATTTGGATAGGTTTTGTCTAAGTTTATCAAAGGAAATGGGTTTGGTAAAATAATCGGTCATCCCCACCTCTTTGGCCACCTGTATGGTTTCCTTGGTTACATCGGCAGAAAAACCAATGATTACAATATCCTTATTGGTTTTTCGTATTTCAACGGTGGCTTCAAAGCCGTCCATTTCCGGCATATGGATATCCATAAATACCAGGTCATAGTTGTTATCCCTGATTGCCTCAACGGCCTTTTTACCATTGCCCACCCAGTAGGAAGAAATACCAAAGGTGTCCAGGGTCTTTTTAAGCACCACTACATTTACCTTATTATCGTCAACGATCAAAACCTTAAAACCACTAAGATCTATAGCATTGGCGGGTGTTTCTTTTTCTTGTGGTTCCACTTCGGTAATGGGGAATTTAAGGTTGATCTTAAATTCGGAACCTTTATTTTCAGTGCTTTCCACTTCAATATGGCCTTCCAGCAGCTCTATTAGAAGATAGGTAATATAGAGCCCTAATCCGCTGCCTTCATGTCTTTTTGTTATCCCGGAATCTATCTGCGTAAAGCGGTCAAAAATGGATTTCAATTTGTTTTTGGGTATTCCTATTCCCGTATCCTTCACCCCAATTTCGACCTTTAGTGAGTTCCCTTGCACAACTTCATCGTAGCTCACTTCTATACCGCCATACTCTGTAAATTTTAAGGCATTCCGTAGCAGATTGGTCAGGATCTGCCCAAACTTGCCCATATCACCAATTACATGGGTCCCGCTTTGCGAATGAAAATCCAACCGGGCATAGAGTCCCTTTTCCTCAATACTGGGTCTGTAAATACTAATTATATTTTCCAATTCCTCTGAAGGGCAGAACACGTCCTTTTTAAACCCAATGCGGCCCGACTCAATTTTGTCTATTTCCAAAATATCATTGACCAGCAGCAGCAATTTTTTTGAAGAAACGTCCATAAGCGACAGGTACTCCATAAGGGAGCTATCCAATTTGGACTCTTTTAAAACTTCTATAAAGCCCATGATAGCATTTAAGGGAGTTCTAATTTCATGGCTCATATTGGAGACAAATTCCGTTTTTGCCTTGGAGGCCTTTTCGGCCTTTATACGCTCTTTCTTTAGGCTTACATTAGCGTCCCTCAGCTTAAAATTCAACTCCCTAAAACGGCTGTTTTCTTTTCTGGAAGCTTGATAAAAGTATATAAGGGAACTTGTAAGCAAGGACAGCACCAATCCGAAAGCAAAAAATATCATCATGGTCCGCTTTTTCTCGGAATACATATCCACCACACTGGGAGCCATGGAAAAAGTCCATACTTGATCATCCAGGTCATCTACCGAATAGGATTGGGTATAAACCAGATTGTCCTCTACGCTATTGGAGCTAGGGGTGTTATAAGAGTAGAATACCCGCCCCTTATCATCGGTCAATTCTATGGCATACATATCCATCCCGGACATCAAATGATCAAAAGTAGAGGTGAAATCGATTCCGGCCGTAACAGTACCCTGAAAAGCCCCATCGTAATACACCGGCACGTCCAATAAAAAAGCCTCCCCTTTCTGCGTCAACGTTGTCCAGGACGTTATATTGGTTGATGAATCCCTTACATGCCCCAACCATTCATCGCGCCTAGGATGCCTGGAAAGGTCCAGGCCTATAGCCTCCTCATTACCTTCCAATGGGGTAATTCTTTGGATTATCATTGTACTATCAATCCACTCAACAAACTTAAAGGATTTATTCTGTCTTAATATAAGCTTTACTTCATCGTCCCAATGCTCAAAATAAGCTCCCTTGGTCATTTGAATACGCCTCATTAAATTCTCCAAGTCCACAATACTGCTCTGTCCTGTATATATAAACTCCTTGTATTTTAAGAATCCGGTTTGACTTATTTCTTCCCTAAGCGCATTCTTTTGTTCCCGTAAGGCGTTATTCCACAATAGGGAAACAACGGTCATTAAAACAACAAAAACGGCAATAGGGAAAATTAATTCCCTTTTAGAAAATTTAATGGACATTTTGCGGTATAACGGTAATAGTATAATTTTAGGTGGACACTATGGGCACTCTTCTATTTTCCAAAGATATTATAATAAATAAAAACCTGCACTACTTGGCCTACAGGAATACGGTAGACCGCACATTTGCCATAGCCTTAAAAAGGTACTAGGCCGACTTTAAACCGTGGTCTTTTTAAGTTATTTTAATCCTGGTATGGACATCCATTTCTGCAAAAAACAAAAAAACAGGCCCATTATCAACAAATGCCTTTTATGTCCTGATCCAAACCATTATAAGAATTGCTATGGAACAGCTGCCTTTTATTGCCCATCAAAAACCAATGATCCGTTCTTGTACCAATAAGGCAATACGAGGGTTTTCTTCTAAAATAATTACAAGATTTTGTAACCCTACTTTATCAAAAAATTTATCTTTGCTCTAAATAAAAATTTAGAATATGTCATATGTTGATTTATACAGTAGTGGCGCGCACAGAAGAAATTTGGCGCATTTTGCTGCCATTGCTACCCTCGCCGCTGTTGACGGCGAAATAAACGAGGAAGAAAGAGTTCTATTGGACCGCTTTGCCAATAAATTGGATATTACGGCAGATGAGTATAAGGAGGTTATGGAATCTGACAACAAATATCCCATTAACCCTCCAGCCAGCTCTGAAGAGCGACTTCAAAGACTTTTTGATCTCTTCCGTATCATTTTTGTAGATCACATTATAGACAAGGAAGAGCGTGCACTCATTACAAAATACGCCATTGGTTTGGGCTACCGATCTGAAAGTGCCAATCTTATCATTAAGAGATCTATAGAAATTTTTAGTGGACAAATAGAATTTGAAGACTACCTATACCTTCTTAAACATTAAGAATTAGGAAAGAAAAAGATAGAAAAGGAGCGTAATGCTCCTTTTTTTATTCCTGCAAGGCCATAAATTCCTCGGCTTTCTCCACCATTTTTCTACTTCCGCAAAAAAAGGGCACCCTTTGGTGCAAGGCTGTAGGAACTACGTCCATGATAGGGGAATACCCATTACTGGCCTTCCCATTGGCCTGTTCGGCTATAAATGCCATGGGATTACATTCGTATAACAGCCTTAGCTTGCCATCGGCAGCCACACTGCTCTTGGGGTAGATGTAAATCCCTCCCTTGATCATATTTCTATGAAAATCAGAAACCAAGGACCCTATATACCTTGAGATATAGGGCCTATCTCCCTCTTCTTGTTGACAGTATTTAATGTAATTCTTTACCCCTTGGGGAAAATGCACATAATTCCCCTCGTTTAAGGAATATATCCTACCCGTCTCGGGAAACTGCATTTGTGGATGGGAAAGATAAAAGGTACCCAATGCCGGATTTAAGGTAAAGCCGTTTACGCCGTCTCCTGTGGTATACACCAGCATGGTAGAGGTTCCGTACACCACATACCCTGCCGCAATTTGGTTCCGCCCGGGCTGCAAAAAATCTTCGATCTGCACCGGCGTACCTATGGGGGTTACCCTTCTATATATAGAAAAGATAGTTCCTACCGATACATTGACATCTATGTTGGAAGAACCATCCAGAGGGTCTATCAGCACCACATACTTATTTTGATTCTGATTGTCATTACTGTTGACACTGATAAAATCATCTTCCTCTTCCGAGGCAATTCCGCACACTATTTCCCTGTTCTTTAAGGTCTGTATAAATTTCTCATTGGCCAACACATCAAGCTTTTGTTGGTCTTCCCCTTGGATATTGGTATCCCCTGCCCCTCCAATAATATCTACAAGACCGGCCTTATTTACTTCGTGGTTCACTACTTTTGCCGCCAATCTAATGGCGTTGATCAGTTTGGACAATTCCCCTGAAGAGTATTGGAAGGATGCTTGGTTTTCTATAATGAATTCCCCCAGGGTGGTGTTTTTTCTATTCATAGTGCAAGCTTTGTTGATTTGAGCACAAATATCGGTTAATTTGTGAAACTACAACGTTTTCGCAACAATTTGATTTTTTAAATTTATAACTTAGTGTTTTATTTGTAACAATTATGAAGTACAGTATTCGTGATGCCCAAGCCAGTGATATGGTACAGGTACATAAACTGATTAAGGAGTTGGCCGTTTTTGAGAAAGAAGCAGATGCGGTAGAGGTTACGGCAGTCGATTTAATCAGGGATGGTTTTGAAGGCAATAAGCTGTTCCACTGTTATGTGGCCGAGGTAGAAGGAAATGTTGTGGGCATGGCCCTGCTCTATCCCCGTTACTCTACATGGAAAGGCCCTATTATTCATTTGGAGGACCTCATTATAACAGAGACTATGAGAGGAAGTGGACTTGGCGCGGCGCTATTGACCAAGGTTGTAGAACACGGACAGCAGCTTGGGGTAAAACGAATTAGTTGGGAAGTTCTGGACTGGAACGACCCGGCGATTGCTTTTTACGAGAGCAAAGGGGCCCATGTACTAAGGGATTGGAACGTAGTTCATTTGGACGAAAAAGGAATTCAAAAATTTTTAAATAAGATATGAGGGTTTTTAAATTTGGAGGAGCGTCTGTTAGGGATGCAAAAAGCATAAAGAACGTTGTTAATGTGCTGCAGGAGGTTGGTCACCAAAATACGCTTTTGGTGGTTTCTGCCATGGGAAAAACAACCAATGCCATGGAAAACATAGTAGACGCCTATTTTACCAATAAATCACTTTTGCCTTCCGCCATACAGGAAGTTATAGACTATCACCAGGCCATTCTACTGGATTTGTTCCCCAACAGCAACCATGTTGTTTATGAAAGCGTAAAAATCCTTTTTGATGAAGTACAGGGTTTTTTAACGTGGAACAAATCGCCTAAATACGGATTTGTCTATGACCAGGTGGTAGGTTACGGAGAGTTGATCTCCACAACCATTTTAAGTGCTTATTTAAATGACATTGGCATTCAGAATCAATGGTTGGACGTGCGCTCACTGATAAAGACCAACGATAATTACCGGGATGCCAAGGTAAATTGGGAGAAGACCCAGCAGAATGTTACTGAAAAGGTAGATAAGAGCAAACTTAATATTACCCAGGGCTTTTTGGGCAGCGACGACAATAACTTTACCACTACCTTGGGCAGGGAAGGATCGGATTACACCGCAGCTATTTTGGCCTATTGCCTCAATGCGGATGAAGTAACCATTTGGAAGGATGTACCTGGGGTACTAAACGCTGATCCCAGATATTTTGAGAAGACAGAACTACTCAATAACATTTCCTATCGAGAAGCCATTGAACTAGCTTTCTACGGGGCATCGGTGATACACCCCAAAACATTGCAGCCTTTGCAAAGAAAAGAGATTCCGCTGCACGTTAAATCCTTTATCAACCCAAAGGACAAGGGCACAACCGTAGGCAAGGGCGTGGGCATTGAACCTAAGGTTCCCTGTTTTATCGTAAAGAAAAACCAAGTGCTTATGAAGCTCTCTTCCTTGGATTTTTCCTTTATTGTGGAGGACAGCATTAGCGAGTTGTTTAAAATGTTGCACGACCATAGGATGAAGGTAGATCTAATCCAAAATTCCGCCATTAGTTTTTCGGTTTGTGTAGACAATAAGTTTGGAAAGTTGGAAGAATTGCTAAACCTTTTAAAAAGCAGGTTTAAGGTAGTGCACCACGAAGGGGTATCCCTGTACACCATTAGGCATTTTGACACCGAAGCCATTACATCCCTGCAAAAAGGGAAAGATGTTTTATTGGAACAACGCGGCAAGGAAACGGTACAATTGGTGGTAAAATAAGACTTTGATACTATTTGTTGGCATATTTATATACGGATAGCTGTAGCGATTTCCCTATCTTAGTGGCGACCAAATATACCAACGCATGGGTTTAGTGACCGCAAAGGAGGTAGCCAAGGCTATTAACCTAGAGAAATACGGTTTTCTGGGAACGTTTATTGGATGGTTGCTGATGAAGCTAACCAAAATATCCAGTATAAATCGCTTTTACGACGATCATAAGCACCTTGAAGGGGTGGATTTTTTGGATGCCATTTTAGCGCATTACCAAATAAAATTTGAGATCCCGGAAGAGGACTTTAAGCGGTTGCCCAAAGAGGGTTCCTATATTACCATATCCAATCACCCACTTGGGGGCATAGACGGGGTGCTGCTCTTAAAACTTATGCTGCACCAGAGGTCCGACTTTAAGATCATAGCCAACTTTCTACTGCACCGGATAGAACCCATATCCCCTTATATTCTCCCAGTAAACCCTTTTGAGAACCACAAGGATGCAAAAAGTAGTATTGCAGGTTTTAAGAGTGCCATGAAACACCTACAGCAGGGTGGGCCCTTGGGAATTTTTCCTGCCGGTGAGGTCTCTACTTATAGGGATGGCAAACTAATAGTGGATAAGCCGTGGGAAGAAGCTGCCTTAAAATTGATAAGAAAGGCAGAGGTACCGGTGGTCCCCATCTATTTTCACGCCAAGAACAGTAGGCTTTTCTACCGTTTATCCAAGATCAGCGATGTCTTCCGTACCGCCAAGCTACCTTCTGAGGTAACTACCCAAAAAAACCGGACCATAAAGGTAAGAATAGGTCAGCCTATATCGGTAAAAACACAGAAGGAGCAGGAAAATTTGGCCGAATTTACGGAGCTCTTAAGGCGTAAAACCTACATCTTGTCCAATGCCTATGAGAAGGGAAGTTTTTTGGGACATATTCCCAGTAGTTTAAAAATCCCCAAGGCCCCAAGGAAGATTGCATCGGCAGTGCGAACCGAGGTAATACAGGAAGAGATTGAACGCTTACGCGAAAAAGACTGTAGATTGCTGCAGAGCAAGAATTACGAAGTGTTCTTGGCCAAGGCAATTGATATGCCTTTTATACTTAAAGAAATAGGGCGGCAGCGCGAGGTAACCTTTAGGGCCATAGGCGAGGGCACCAACAACTCCATTGACCTTGATAAGTTTGATAATTACTATCGTCATCTTTTCCTATGGGACGACACCCTAAAATGTATTGTTGGGGCCTATAGAATGGGTATGGGTTCTGAGATATTTGAAGAATACGGAATAGACGGATTCTATTTACAGGACCTTTTCCGGTTTGAACCGGAGCTCCACCCCATGATGAAGTCGTCCATTGAAATGGGAAGGGCCTATATCATTAAGGAATACCAACAAAAACCCATGCCATTGTTCCTATTATGGAAAGGCATTGTACATACCACCCTGCGATTCCCGGATCACAAATATTTAATAGGAGGGGTGAGTATAAGCAACCAATTTTCCAATTTTTCAAAATCGCTCATGATAGAGTTTATGAAAAGTAATTATTGGGATCCCTACGTAGCACAATATATAAGGCCAAAAAAGGCATTTAAGGTTAAATTAAAGGATGCGGACAAGGAGTTTATTTTTGATGAAACGGAGGCCGACCTCAACAAGTTTGACAAACTCATAGAAGAGGTGGAACCCGGCAGCCTACGTCTTCCCGTACTGATAAAAAAGTATATAAAGCAAAATGCCAAAGTAGTAGCCTTTAATGTAGACCCCCTATTCAACAATTCCGTGGACGGTTTAATGTACATTAAAATTGCCGACCTCCCTGAAAGCACCGTAAAACCGGTTATGGAAGAGTTTCAGGCCGAATTGGAGCGCAAATTGGCAGAAGGCCAAGAGGAACAAGAATTGGAGTAATACCCCTAAGGAACAATGGCATGTCTAGGAATTAGCTGCGACATTACCAAAAAACTAATCTATCCCCACCAAGGTACTTCTACGTTCAAACAGCAGGTTGTCTATCCATAGGTCATTGCGTTTACCAATACGTTCCCGCTTTCCTATATAACGGAATCCCACTTTTTGGTGCAGGGCTATACTCGCTTTGTTCTCAGGGAAAATTCCCGATTGCAGTGTCCAAAATCCGGCTTTTTCGCTTTCAAGGATCAAGCCTTCCATAAGGGCTTTCCCTACCCCCATTTTTGTAAAAAGGCTCCCAACGTATACACTTACCTCGGCCACTCCACCATAGACACACCTGCTAGAAACGGGAGAAAGTGCAGCCCAGCCCATAACAGCAAAGCCATTTGTGGCAATCAACCTTCCCACCTCCAAATGATTGGCATCCCACACCTCATAGTCTGGTACTTCTTTTTCAAAGGTAGCAACACCTGTATCCATGCCCTCTTGATATATTTGGGCAACATACGGCCAATCTTCTTTATGCATTTTTCGTATCTTCATAAATACGTTTTAATTAAGGTCCCTACTGCGCTCTGCCAGACAATCCAACCCTTAACAATCCAAACAGCAACCGATTTTCCTAGCGCTTCTTAAATCGCACCTACCCTAATGCCACCTTCCCTGAGCAGTGTAACCCGATACCTATTACATCGTAATATTACGATTGATTATAGTAAAAATAAAGTCGGACACCGGGGCACCGACCTTATAATATTCTTAGAACCAGGGTTTCCTTCCGGCCTGATAGGTATTATAAAATTCCTCATCGGACTTGGTTAAATACAGAATTCCCTCTATTAGACCAATCACCCACATTAGGGAAGCTCCTATACCACAGGTTATGGCACCTATTACAATGGTAATGGCCAACATAATTATGCCTTCCTTAGTATATCCCAAAATAAATTTATGCACCCCAAAACCACCAAAAACAATGGCCAATACACCTGCCAAAATTTTCTTGTTGTCCCCACTGGCACTGGCCAGGCCTTCTTTAAACTCATTGGCGGTTTTCTTGGCTTCCTCGCCAAATTCCTTTGCGGTTTCTTTGGATTCTTTGGCAAATTCCTTGGCCGAATCCTTGGCGTCCTTAGCAAATTCCTTTGCGGAGTCCTTGGCGTCTTTTGCTGCGCCTTCTGCCTTGTCTCCCAGATCTTTATTTTCTTCTGACATGGTTGTTTTTTAGTTAATTAATAATAGTAATAAATGTAATAATTATTTCCCAATCAAAGAAACGCCTTATCCTTGGGTTCCCATAATTCCAATTTATTCCCGTCCGGGTCCAAGATCCACCCAAATTTCCCATATTCATACTCCTCCACTTCCCCAACTATGGTTACCCCTTCCTTTTTTAGCGCTTTAAGCAATTCTTCCAAGTTCTCCACTCTAAAATTCATCATAAAAGGTGAAGCACTGGGTTTAAAATAAGAGGTATCCTCTTTCATGGGGCTCCATTGGGTAGAACAATCATTTCCCTCTTTGTCCTGCCACCAAAAGGTACAGCCATATTGGTCCGTATCCAAGCCCAAATGCTTGTTATACCAATTCTTTATCTTATCTGGATCCTTGGTTTTAAAGAAAAACCCACCAAGACCGGTGACTCTTTTTTTCATCGTTTTCTTTTAGTTTTCACCACGGTTTCATAGGTGGATATCCATTCTGCCACACTAAACTTTGAGGCCAACTGACCTATAAGTCCATAGGGCACATTGCTCATATTCTTAAAACGTATACAGCTTTTTCCCATATCCAACTTAGTCTTGCAATGCTTGGGGTATTGGGCCAGGAACCAATCCATTACCGAAGGATCACTGTATATTCCCATATGGTAGACAGCTACAAAGTTTTTCTGAGAAGCCAGGTTCATAAACGGTAAAGGCAATTTAGGGTCGCAATGATAGCCTTCCGGATAGAGGGAATGGGGCACCACGTAGCCCAACATTCCATAATTCATACATTCTTTAAAACCTTTGGGCAGGTTCTCTAAAATAACCTCCCTTAATTTTCCCACAACCTCCTTACGCTCCTCAGGGAGTTCCTGTAAATACTGTTCAACTGTAGTGGCCGTAGACTGCATGCTGTTATGTTTTTGCTTAGGAATGATAATGTATAGGTAATCTTGAAAAACCAAAATGGATTCTCGCCAAACTGCTATCTAAAATACGAAAAACCACCTAATAACTTCAGCCCACCAACACTTTATACCTTTGTGAATTATATCCCTGAGTCAATAATATAGCTTTAGACTATTAGCTAAACAGAACAGTTATTAAGGACAAAACTTTTCCTTGACCTTATCTACTACTGTCTGGGCCAATTTTATTTTACTCTCCACGGTCCAGCCGGCCACGTGTGGGGATAGTATTACATTTTCGGCATTGATCAGGTATGTAAATGCCTCTGGCAATTGGGAATCACTGAACATATCCTCAAAGGATTTTTTCTCATACTCCAAAACGTCCAATCCGGCTCCTAGGACTTTACCTTCTTTCATGGCGGCCACCAGGTCTTCTGTTACCACACATTTGCCCCTAGCGGTGTTTATTAACCATAACGGATTATTAAACCCTTCCAAGAATTCCGCATTGATCATGTTCATGGTTGTTTCGGTCTGAGGAACGTGTAGGCTAAGTACTTGGCTTTTTTGTTTTAGTTCCAAAATACCTACCTGTCTGGCATTGGCATCGCCAACCCCTCCAACAATGTCATAACAGATCACTTCCACATCAAAACCTTGGAGCTTTTTGGCGAAGGCCTTTCCCATATTTCCGTAGCCTATGATCCCTACCGTCTTACCGTCCAGTTCCAGTCCTCTATTGCCTTCGCGGTCCCATTTACCATTTCTGACCTCATTATCTGCCTTGTTCAGTTTATTTAACAATGACAGTATCATCCCTAGGGCATGTTCCCCAACGGCATTCCTGTTTCCTTCTGGAGCGGCTGCAAGAAAGATTCCCAACTGCTTGGCATAATCCGTATCTATATTCTCCAGGCCTGCTCCCAAACGCCCAATAAACTTTAGGTTGGTAGCCTTGTCCAAAAAAGCTTTGTCTATGGTAAACCTACTGCGTATGATGATCCCGTCATACCCACTAATCTTTTCTTCCACTTCCTCCTTACTGGAGCTATAATCTTCATCGTTCTGGAATCCCAGCTCCTTAAATTGCTCAATGATCAATGGATGGTTAACATCTAAATGCAGTACTTTCATAAATATGGTATTATGCGACAAATATACAAGTCCGTCCAAGGACTTGAAACAACTATGCTGACTATTTTTTTATTATTTGGCCCTAGAAAGCACCAAAGTTTTCCGTTTAAATTAGCGCAAAGTCAAAGTATTAAAAGTTTAAACCCATTGCAAGGCAGTAAAACGGTGATGCGTCTTGCACTAGGGATTGCAGCAAGCTACCGTGTAGCGCGTAAAGCCCGCCACCGACAGCGTAGGTGGAGTGCCCTAAATGCCCAAAATAACCTTGGCGATTGAAAAATAGATCAAAATCCCAAATATATCGTTGCTAGTGGTAATAAAAGGTCCGGTAGCAATGGCGGGATCTATGCCTCTTTTGTGAAGAAAAAGTGGAATAAAGGTACCTATGATGCCCGCTACCACGGTTACGCTGACCAGGGAAATGGATATGGCCAGGGAGGTAAGGAAGCTACCCTTCCAGATCCAGGTAAAAAACAATAGTATTGATGCCAGTACCACCCCGTTGAGCAGGGCCAGTAGCATTTCTTTTACGAGACGGCCGGTGATACTCCCTTTTAGGTCGTCATTGGCCAGTCCCTGTACCATGATTGCGCTGGATTGCACCCCTACATTACCGGCCATTGCCGCAATAAGGGGCGTAAAGAAAAACAGCACGCCGTACTTGCTCATCATGGTCTCGAACCCTCCCATTATAGCGGCCGCCCCTACGCCTCCCAACAATCCTAAAAACAGCCACGGCAAGCGGGCCTTGGTAAGGTCCCAGATACTGTCATCTGCCTCCACATCCTGGGATATACCTGCTGCCAATTGGTAATCCTTCTCGGCTTCCTCCTTAATAACGTCCACAATATCGTCTATCGTAATACGGCCTACCAATCTGCCTATCTCATCTACCACCGGAATGGCCTCCAAGTCATATTTAGACATGATCCTGGCGACTTCTTCTGGCTTTTCATTGACATTTACGGCATCTACCTTGGGAATATATACCTCGCTGATATGGGTCTTGGTAGAGGTGGTAAGCAAATCTTTTAAGGACAAGCGCCCTTTAAGCTTGCCTTCATCGTCTATCACATAAATAGAGTGCACCCTGGTAACGTTCTCTGCCTGGGCCCTCATTTCCTTAACACAGGTGAGGACGTTCCAGTTTTCATTTACCTTTACCAGCTCCTTTGCCATAAGTCCCCCTGCAGAATTCTCATCATAGCGCAGCAGGTCAACAATATCCTTGGCATGCTCCCTATCTTCCAATTCCGAAATAACCTCCTGGACTATTTCTTTGGGAAGCTCCCCAATTATATCGGCCGCATCATCCGTATCCAGCTCGTCCAACTCCCCTGCAATTTCCTTTGCAGAGAGATTTCCCAAAATGGCTTCCCGCACATCCTCATCCAGTTCCGTTAGGGTGTCCGATGTTTTTTCGCTGTCTATTAGCTTGATCAGATAGGTAGCATTGTCCTCATCCAATTCGTTGATAATCTCCGCAACATCGGCATAATGCACCTCTGCCAACATAGTTGCCAAGGTAGCATCTTGTTGGTTTTCTATTAGCAGCTCTATCTCTGCCAATAATTCTTCGGTGAGTTTAAATGGTATCATTAGCGATTTTATGGGTCAACGAAATGAAGTCCGCAACGCTCAATTGCTCCGGACGCAGGCCAAATATAGCATCTTCTTTGAGAACATCTGAAAGATTAAAGGTTTTTAAACTGTTACGAATGGTCTTTCTGCGCTGGTTAAAAGCGGCCTTGACCACCTTTTTAAACAGTATTTCATCTACCTCCAGGGCATAGGATTCCTTTCTGGTGAGCCGCAGTACCCCGGAATGCACCTTAGGCGGCGGATCAAACACCTTAGGCGATACCGTAAACAGGTATTCGGCATCATAAAAAGCCTGTACCAATACCGAGAGTATGCCGTAAGCCTTACTACCTTCCTTTTCACAAATCCTTTCGGCCACCTCTTTTTGGAACATCCCTGTAAATTCCGGTATTTGGTTCTTAAACTCCAACATCTTAAAGACGATCTGTGTAGATATATTGTAGGGGAAATTCCCGGTTATGGCAAATTGCTCCTCCCCAAACAGGCTCCACAGGTCATACTTTAGAAAATCGGCTTCCAGCACCTTAAATTCCCCTTTGCGATGCATTAGCTTATTGTACTCCAAGGGAAAACTGTGATTGAGGTAAATAATAGACTCCTCGTCCAGGTCCATGGCCACAAGATCTATATCCTTTTCCAATAGGTATTTGGTAAGCACCCCCGTACCTGGCCCAATTTCTATTACGTTGCGGTACCCTTTAAGGGATAGGGTCTCCCCTATTTGTTTTGCAACGGACTCGTCCTTTAAAAAGTGCTGGCCCAAATGCTTTTTGGCCTTTACGGGACTGTCTTCCTGCCAGGGCTTGTTGGATTTGTCCTTTTTAGAATAATATGATTTTTTATTTTTCTTGCTCATACTGTTATCCAATAAAGAAATGGATCAATGTTCACTTACAATGGCCAATTCTGTTCTAAAATCAACAAATTTTCCGGCAAAGAGCTCCATCACTTTTTTATGGAGCCGGTCTGCATCCTCCTTGTAATACTTTTGCAGGGCTTCCTTGGAATCTGCGGTGTACTGCACGGAATAGGTGAGTCCACCCATCTCCTCTTCTACCAATACCTGGGTCATTAAGGCCTTGGAAAATTTCCCGGTATCCAGCATTTCCGGAATATGGGTCGTATTCATCCAAACCAACCATTCTTCCTTTATTGATTCTTCTATATTTATGGTAACATTATAGATATACATATCTTTCTTTTGGTACCCCTAACGGGCAATTGAACATTATTTAATAGGGGCCATATGGCCCTGGAAATTAATTGATACTGTCGCCCCTGAGGCGCCTAAAATTTCTCCTGGCCTGGGGAAAATAGTAACTATCTTGGTAATTATAAATGATTTTCTCATAATGGGCCTTGGCCTTATCGGGCTGGTCCAGCACATTGCGATACAGTTCCGCCAAGGCAAAATTGGCATCATCGGCCAAAATATCATGGGGGTAGAAGGTCACTATTTTAAGATAGTTGAACTCCGCTTTTTCATAATCCTTTAATTGGGTCAGGATTTCGGCCTGTTTAAGCAATGCCTCGTCCTCTATTTTCTCTCCTTTGTGATTTTGAAGAATATCCTCCAAAATCCCTACCGCCTCTTTTTTCTTGTTTTGATAGGCCAGGAAATCGGCACGGGCATATTTTTTTAGTGCGGTCTGGGTGGAGTCTTCCAGGGAATTATCTGAAATTAACAGACTCAACTGCATGGCATCATTGGCAATTAATTGGGAGGTAGACCCCCTAAGAACCTTCAACTGGGTTAAGGCCCAATCAAAATCGCCCTTATAAAAACTGGTCTGCGCCACTTTAAATCGGGCTTCCTGCCCCAGCACATCGTTCTTAAGGTCTTTCTGTATTTGGGAAAAATAAATCAAGGCCTGGTTAAACCGCTGACCATACACCAGAATATCGGCCAAGGTGCTTTTTATATAGGACTTCCCATAATTGTTCAAAGGAAGCTCCAGACACCTTTGCAAAATGTCAATGCCCGGCTGGGGATTGTCCCTGTTGAAGGTCAGGAATTTGGCATATGCAATTGGCAATTGCAGGGTTTCCGCCTCATATCCATGGATTGCCATGAGCTCTTTAAAGGTATTGTCCACCTTTTCCAATATCTTTTCCTCCGGGTCCTGCAGATCTATTTGTATAAGATTTAGTTTGGCATCCAAAACAATCACCTCATTGGCGCTGTTCTGGGCTATATACCCATAAATATCCCTGGCGGTGTACAGGTCATTATCATCCAACGCTATTTTCCCCAACCCCTGCAACCGCTGTAGGGCCATTTCCCCTCCGCGCTTATAAATGGCCTTTTCTTGATTAAAGGCGCTTTTATACTGCTTTTGCTGTACAAAAAGCCAGCTCAGCAATTGGTTCCAAAGGACGTCTGGACTTTTTTGGGCGTTTTGGAGAACAACTTTTTTAAATTTTACATTGTTGGGATTGTCTGGCTCGGGACCAATAAAATCGCTAATATTCCTCAACACATTGGCCTGGGACGCCTTGCCATCACTAATAAGGTTTAGGTAGGATTGGTACATCCGTTCTATATCTCCCTGCTCACCATAAATCCTGGCTTTTTGAAAATTATAATCCAATCTGGGATTTTTTTCCATGGCTATACTGTAGGCTTGCAAGGCGTAGTCTAGGAGTGTATATTTTTGAAACCGTAAGCCCATGCCATAGCCATAATTGGGATTTTCCTCTATTTTGGCAAGTGCCTGCCCGTAATATTCACTTGCTTTTTGGGGCTGTTGCTGCAGGGTATGGTTATATCCCAACTCTATCAGTATGGTGGGATAAGCGTTCCTTTGGTTTAACAACTTTAATAATATGGCTTCAGATTTATCATACTGTTCCAATTGCTGATAACAGGCAACCAAGCCTTCCACATAATCCATACGCATTGGATTTTTGGCCACCAATTTCTCATAGAAGACTACGGCCTTGTCAAAATCGCCATCCTCAAAATACTGTTTTGCCAAGAAATCTTCTTGGGAAACCAGGGATTGACTGCAAAGACAGATAAAAATGAAAAGAAGTAGTCGCAATGGGGTCTTTTTTTCAAAGATACACAGAATGTACAAAGTGGACGTTAAGGCTATGATAAAGAATTGGCCCATGGCCAGGAAAACACCCATTAGATGATCTTAGGACGTTAAAAAACGCCTAAAATATGGTGAACCTACCCATGGGCCAATATAGCTATACCAGTATTCTGGAAACAGCGGTTGGCATTCCAATTGTTCTGCCGGACTTAATCTATCTTAGTAAAACCGGTATAGGGAACTAGGACTTCCGGTATCTGTATACCGTCCTCGGTCTGATAATTTTCCAATATTCCGGCCAACACCCTGGGCAGCGCCAAGGAACTTCCGTTAAGGGTATGCGCAAGCTGACTTTTTCCGTTTTCGTCCTTATAACGCAGTTTTAAGCGATTGGCCTGATAGGTTTCAAAATTGGATACAGAGCTTATTTCCAACCAGCGGTCCTGTGCCGTGGAGAACACCTCAAAGTCATAGGTCAATGCTGCTGTAAACCCTAAATCCCCCCCACAAAGTCGCAATATCCTAAATGGTAGTTTTAGCTCCCGCAGGATATCTTTTATGTGGCTAACCATGCCATCCAAGGCCTCATAGGATTTCTCCGGGTGCTCTACCCGTACTATTTCCACCTTGTCAAATTGATGCAAACGATTGAGGCCCCTTACATGGGCGCCGTAGCTTCCGGCTTCCCTCCTAAAACAAGGGGTATAGCCCGTATGACGGATTGGAAAATCGTTTTCGCTTAGGATAACATCCCTATAAATATTGGTTACCGGCACTTCTGCGGTAGGGATCAAGTAAAGATCATCCTCGCCTATATGGTACATTTGCCCCTCCTTATCGGGCAATTGTCCCGTACCATATCCCGAGGCTTCATTTACCAAATGTGGCACTTGTATCTCTTGGTATCCCGCCTGGGTGTTCTTGTCCAAAAAGTAGGAAATCAAAGCCCTTTGCAGTCGGGCTCCTTTGCCCTTGTATACCGGAAAGCCTGCACCT
Organism: uncultured Arenibacter sp.; assembly: GCA_963972175.1. Taxonomy (GTDB): domain Bacteria; phylum Bacteroidota; class Bacteroidia; order Flavobacteriales; family Flavobacteriaceae; genus Arenibacter. Next base: position 1,432 of record CAXAVP010000017.1, on the reverse strand, counting down.
GCTATTTTTGCCCCCAGTTCAAAGTCTATAATATCGTATTTTTTTGCCAGTTCCCAATGGGGCAGCGCCCCCTCCTTTAAGACAGGTATATCCCCTTCCTTAAAGACCACCTCGTTATCCTCTTCCGTGCTCCCTGCCGGAACGGACGGATGCGGAACATTAGGGATTTGGTACAATAGGTTTTGTAGCTCTGTTGCGGCAGCACTCAGACGCTCGTTCAATTCCTTGGATTCCTCCTTAAGCTTAGCTGTCTTTTCCTTTAAAACATTGGCCTCGGCAGCCTTTCCACTTTTATAAAGATTTCCTATTTCCTTGGACAGGCTATTGGACTCTGCCAAGGTATTATCCAAAGAGCTTTGTAGGGATCGTCTTTTTTCATCCAATTGAAGTACGTTTTCAATAAGTGGAAGCGCATCCAAATTCCGCTTTTTTAAAGCCTCTATTATCTGATCTTTATCTTCTCGAATAGCCTGTAATTGCAACATTTTTCAAATTTTAATGTTGCAAATTTAATCTAATCTTCGGATTTTAAACCTAAATTTGAAGGAGATATGACCCATAATATATCAATACATGGTTTTTGAACATATTGCCCTAAACGTGGAGGATATCCATAGCATTAAAAATTGGTATGTATCCCATTTGGGCCTAAAAGTGGCAAGGGAACAATTAACACCTCCCTTTATGACATTTTTGGAAGATTCTTCCGGGCGTGTAATCCTGGAACTATACCATAGACCCGATGAAAAAATCACCAAGTTTACATCCCAACACCCGCTCACCTTTCATATGGCCTTTGTTTCTACCAATGCGGAACAAGACAAAATACGGCTACTAGCGCAGGGCGCCAGTTTTATAGAGGAAGTAAACACAGCGGACGGAAGCCATTTGATAATGCTCCGTGACCCCTGGGGCATGCCACTGCAGCTATGCCAAAGGGCGACCCCATTTTAATGAAAGTTTTTTAAATTTAATCTTCTCCTTTTAGGGGAGAGGGCAGGATCCACTCACTATGGCCAAAATACCCCCATGGCACCTGGGCCATATCCACCTCCGGGTCTATGAATTGATGGTGGGGCTTACCGTTTACACTCACTCTAGCATCCACAAAAACGGAGATATCCTCTCCTTTCTCCGCATATTCCCTTTTTAAACGTTGGGCAAACTGCCACATAAAATCTGGATAGGCCTTTAGCTTATTCTTTTGCCTTTTGGTAAGATAGTCCTCCAAATTTACCAGGTACCAGTTGCCGGTGGTCTTGTTTTTTATCTTAAAAGAGGTTAGTCCACTGCGGCTACGCAGCATCATTCGCCAGCTTAACCTATGGCCTTCCTCGGTCCACAGCACATCATCTTTAATAAAATAGTGCCTTATGGGCAGCAGCAATTGTATAAAAAAATAGATACCCAATACCCCAAGAATAACCTTTTT